>NZ_JBBCBT010000004.1:0-268107 GCF_037203985.1 Pseudarthrobacter sp. CCNWLW217 | reverse complement strand
AGAACGGCTGCCCGCTGGCCAGTCCCCCGGCGCCGTTGGCGGACACCACGCTGCCGATGGCCAGCGCCACGAAGAACACCAGGACCAGCAGCTGGAACGCCATCAGCACGTAGTTGGCCTTGTCCGCCACCTTGATGCCCAGGATGTTCAGCAGCGTGGTGATGACGATGAAACCCACAATCCAGACGCCGATAGGGATGCCGGGGAACTGGGCACTCAGGTAGGAGCCGCCGATGAGCCAGATGACCATGGGCAGGAAGAGGTAGTCGAGCAGCACAGCCCAGCCCACCAGGAACCCGACGCGGGAATCGATGGAGCGGCGGACGTAGGTGTAGGCGGAGCCGGCCACGGGGTAGGCGATGGCCATCCGGCCGTAGCTGTGCGCCGTGAACAGCATGGCCACGAGCGCCACAAGATACGCGGCGGGTGCCGCGCCGCCGGTGGTTTCGGCGATGATGCCGAAGATCCCCAGGACGATGATCGGGGTCAAATACGCGAGCCCGAACAGGACCAGCGAGGGCAGCTTCAGCGTGCGGGTGAGGGTTGTTGTCACGGTGTTTCCTTAGGGCTTGTAGGACGGCGGTGTCCAGGTGGCCGGGTTGATGCGGCCTTGGTAGACGGGAAGTTCGACGGCGGGCTCCCCCTCGCGGAACTGCGACCAGGGACGGTTGAGGTTCTCCGTGCCGTGCGTGCGGACGCGCTCGACGGCGGCCAGGTCCAGTTCCGCGGTGAGCAGCTGCGGTTGGTCGTCCGGTGCCTCGGCGAGGGTGTTGCCCTCCGGGTCCACAATGATGCTTTGGCCTATGCCGGTGGGGCCGGCGCAGTTGACGCTGACCATGAACACCTGGTTCACGATGGCGTTGGCCTTTGCGAGGATCAGTTCCTGTTTGCGGTCCGGGGTGGTGGTTTTGACCACGTTGAGGATCACCTCGGCTCCCATCCAGGCGAGCTGGCGGGACACCTCCGGGTACCAGGCGTCGTAGCAGATGTTCAGGCCCACTCTGCCGATGCCCGGCAGGTCCACGGTGGTGAACCTGTCTCCGGGGTCGTAGGGCTCGAACGGGCGCCACGGGAAGATCTTGCGGTAGTAGCCGGCCAGCTCCCCGTCCGGGGACAGGACCAGCTGGGTGTTGAACAGCTGGCCTTCGGGGCCGCGTTCGCAGACGCTGCCGGGGACCAGCCAGATGTTGAGGTCTTTCGCGAGCTGTTTGAGCTCTTTGACCCGCTGGCCGTCCAGGGGCTCGGCGGAGGCCTGGAGCATGTCGGTGCGCTGCAGGTCCGGGTTTTCGTCGCCGAAGAGGTGAAGCTCGGGGAAGACCACCAGCTTGCTGTGCGGCTGGGCTTCGAGGGCTTCTTTGACCTCGTCGGCGAAGGCCGAGACGGGCTCGCCGATGAGCCGCGGCCGGGCTTGGGCGGCGATGAGGGGAAGGATGCGTTGCATAGGTTTTTCTCCGCGTTGGGGTGTGATCCGGGTTATATTAGATCAGAATGATCTAATAAAGGGAAGGGGGCTGGTGTGGGCCGTAAAGTAGCGGTTATGACCCGTCAGTTGGAGGACACCGTTGACCCCCCGCGCCTCGGCGCCGGCAGGATGCCCGGAATGGAGCGCCGCAGCGCGATGGACGCCGTGCGGATGCGGATCGGGATGGCGATTTCGCTCGGGCTCTTGAAGCCGGGCGAGCGGCTGCCGGACCAGGAGGACGTGGCCCTTGGCCTTTCGGTCAGCCCGATTACCGCCCGCCGTGCGCTGGCGAGCCTGGCTGAGCAGGGCGTGGTGGTGCGCCGGCGCGGCCGGGCCGGCGGAACGTTTGTGGCGGATGCGCCGCCTACGGATGTTTTGGCGTCACTGTCGGCGTCACCGGCCGAGTCCCAGGCCGTGAACCGGCTGGTGGACCGGAGGCTTCTGTTTGAATGCGCAGTGACGCACTACGCGGCAGTCAACGCCACAGCCGAGCAGTTGGATGAGTTGGAGCGGCTGACCCGTGAGATGGCCGAGGCGACCGACTGGTCCTACTACCACCGTATGGACGAGCAGTTCCATCAACTGGTGGGCACTGCATCATGTCTGGACTCCGCCGTCGAGGTTTATCACGAGACGCTCACCGAGCTCTACGACTACTTCATCCCCTACCCCATCGAGAAGCTGTACACGTCCAACCAGGACCACATCGCTCTAGTGGCAGCCCTCCGCGCAGGGGACGTTCAGGACGCCGTGGAGGTAGCCCGAAAGCACGTGGACATCCTGCACCGGACGATGTTTATGGGACTGGCGCAGGGCGGAGCTGAAGTAAGCAAGCATGGCTGAATGAGTAGGTTATGGCCCCAAACGCCTCGGCTCGGATTGCTAATTCGCTACGCTACGCCGCGCCTTGTATTGCAGAGCTCACGCTGTAGGGCAGGATGTCCACGTGGACGACTATTCAGTCAGCGCTGAAGAAGCTGCCGCCATTCTCGGGATGAGCGCAAAGACGCTACGGCAAAGGCTGCGTGACGAACGCCCTGCGGGTGCTCGACAGATTCCTCCCCAACATGGAGGCAATTGGTTCCTCAAGGCAAGCTACGTCGAGCAACTCGCAATTCAACGCGGACTGCCTATTCCTAATCTCTCGGCTCTTTCACGCGACCGACTGACATCACCCCATCTGCCTGCAGTCGAAAAGGCTAGTCCCCAGTCTGCCTTCGCCGGTGCAGTTGCCAACCCGTCTCATGGCACGTGGTCCGAATGGATTCCCTTCAGTGAAGCCCTTAAAATGGCTCCCCGCTTCCCGGGTGTTTACATGTTCCGGATTGCAGCGGAACCTCACCGTGGCCCTGTTTACATAGGCATGGCAGGGGAAAGAAAGGGCAATGGGCTCCGTGGCCGGCTGGCAATCTACGCAAGTGGCAAGGGAGCCGGCTCCGGTTTGGGAGAACATGCCTTTGACAGGGCCCTGGAAGATCCAAAATGGATCCAAGCACGGCTGGAGGAAGCACTTGCAGGCACTCCCATGAGGGCAAAAGCGGCAGCACGCTCCGCAATTGACCATGCAGGACTGGAAGTTCGCTGGCAGACCGTCCAGACCAGGGCTCAGGCCCTTCAGCTGGAAGCTCAACTGATCAACGAATATAAGCATCAGCTCTGGAACCGATGACTGATCGCCGCAGTGAGCCATTCAAGATGGCGACGACCTCGTCAATAGCCCGAATCCGACGTTCGCGATCCGCCTCTGCCGCTCTCCCGGCGGTCGCATGTTTGCAGCGTTTGGCTCCCAGGATGAAACGTGGCGACAGCCGCAAGGCCTTAACTAGTCATGGTCCCGTATGTTTTCTTCATCAGAAGCTTCCCGGCCTGCTGAGCATGCCCGCCGTTGAGAATAGCCGCCGCTGCCAAGACATTGGGAACAACCCCCGCGCCCGCTGCGCCGTATCCAGCGAAACCTCCATCACTTGCAGGTTTGGCTTCCTTACGGTGCGTCACTCTTGATCTAACGATCTTCGATCGCGTTCAGTCAGCCAAATGGCGTGGTCCATATGGGTAACGGTCTTTCCTAGTTTCGTAATGACATGAGTTTCGGTGACTACAGTCCTTGCCAGCTTTGAGTTGACTACAGTTCCCAGGTTCTCAGCATCTGCAACCCGCTGAACCGCGCGGATAATCCACGTGTCCGGCTTCGTGTCGGGATAGCCGAGCAACATGCCAAAGTAGTTATGGGTGACGGGGCCTAATCCGTGAACGCCAAGGTAAGCGCGTCGGTGGGAAGAATCTGAGTGATCGTACTGCTCGTGCGTATACACCGAACAAGAGACAAGCTTTTTTGCCGCTTCCAGTGCGGCTGACGCCTTAGTTCTTCCATTGGTCACCCCATTGCCCAGAATGTCTTTTAGCTCAGTTTCCGGCAGTTTGAGCAACTCGCGCAGGTCCGAACGTGCCGGCTCATGTTTGTCATGGAAGGCCAGCAACCGCGGGAGTAAGCCCTTGCCTCGCTTCGTCCTATATAGCGTTTGCTTGGAGTAAACGGCATCCAGTAACGCCATCCCCAATTGGCCTTCCCAACCATTTTGGTACACCTCGTACCGGTCCTTTGGGATCTTCCTAACATCGCGCACGAACGCGGCAACAAGAGCATCCATGATCAGGCAGAAACTGAGACCTTCACCGGGGCTGGTGCAACTTTGCGGTTGAACTCGTGCTGAACAATGGCTGAGCCGATGGTCCCGAGAAGTAGCATCAGCCAAAAAGCCGCATGGCGCCCCATGCCTCGACGCGTGAAAACCTCGACACCCACGGAGTACTTCCATAGCCAAACGATGTTGGCAATAGGCACGATCAGCAACCAAGCGGTGGGTATCCCCGTGCCGTACTTATTCATTTCGTTTTTCGTCTTGACACTCCAAACCAGGGAGTAGATGCCGAAAGTGACGAGAGGCAAAAGTAGCGGCGCTGCGATGCTGCGATATTTCATAATTCTCCTAGGTACGTTTACTGGAACTTCGGAGTTAATCCTTTGGCGCAACACAGCGTCGTAGATTTCCCCCGGGATGACCGTATCCGAGGACCGTCATGGCCGACGGCGAACCTGAGTCAATCTTGAGGTGATCCTGCGGGAAGCGTCATATTCACGAGCCGCAGCGACTTTTTCCTTAAGCGGCTATGAACCGCTCCGTCTGCTCCTCACCCACGAAGTCTGGAGAAGTTCGCATTCAACTCGCGACGTCGTCGCATGAATTTCGTACTTGTCGTTGTGTCAGCCGCCTTTTCCAGTTCCACCGGGTCGGAAGTTGGTGGGATATGCTTCCTCCAGTTGTGACAGAAGTTACGTGGGGGCATATATGAAATCGAAGACGCCGCTGAAGTTCGGGGCCACCCTTGTGGAGTTGATCCGGGCTAGGCACCCGATCCTTCTCGTCGAGACTCACGAAGGTGACAGGGTGGTCGCTGCAGCGGAAGCCGTCGCAGTCAGCCCAGACATACGTCGTCAGCGGCGGGTCGTTACTTACACCGTTTCGAGGGGACTGCACGCCCCCGGTCAGATGACGGGCAAGCCCACCGCTCCCGACGCTGCCCTAGCAGAAGCGATAAAGACGCAAGAGCCGACCATCTTCGTCTTCTTTGATCTGCACCACTTCCTAGGATCGCAGGGCCGTCCAGCCGAGCCCACCATGGTGCGCGCAGTGCAGGACGCAGCGACTGCGTTTCGCACAGGAGAGGTCCCGCACACCCTTATCATCGTTTCTCCCGGCATGATGCTTCCGCCTGACCTGGAAAAGGAAGTCACTGTTGTTGACCTTCCTTTGCCTACAGCAGGTGAAATTGAAGGTGTCCTGGATGAGATAGTCAGCGCGAATGCAGCGTCCATCATTGTCGACCTGAGCTCAGACGAGCGCCAGAGGCTTATCCAAGCAGCACAAGGCCTCACCCTTGGCGAGGCAGAGAACGCCTTCGCCCGCGCCATCGCCTCGGACCGTCGGTTGGACGCCTCGGACATCGCTCTGGTCCTTGATGAAAAGCGCCAAACAATCAGGAAGTCAGGACTGCTTGAATTCATCACCCCGGAAGGGACGATGAACGACGTTGGAGGCCTGGAAAACCTGAAGAAATGGCTGGAAAAGAGGAACGGCTCTTGGCTGCCTGACGCTCAGCGCTGGTCTATCCCGGCGCCGAAGGGTGTTCTCATCACGGGCATCCCCGGCTGTGGGAAGAGCCTTACCGCAACATGCATGGCTACCCTCTGGGGTCTGCCCCTACTGCGCCTTGACGTCGGACGTGTCTTCTCTGGCCTCGTAGGATCCAGCGAGCAAAATATGCGAGGGGCACTAAGGCTGGCCGAGGCCGTCTCCCCCTCCATCTTGTGGATTGATGAAATCGAGAAAGGCTTCGGTTCAAGCGGCAGTGGCGACTCGGGCACCAGCCAGCGGGTCTTCGGGACTTTCCTTACATGGATGCAGGAGAAGAAAAACCCGGTCTTCGTCATCGCCACCGCGAATAAAATCGACTCACTTCCTCCGGAATTTCTCCGCAAGGGCCGCTTCGACGAGATCTTCTTCGTCGACCTCCCAACCAGGGACGAACGGCTTCACATCTGGCGGATCCAGCTCAAAAAGAGGCTAGTCCCAGGATCTGAAGCCACCGGCGATTTTGAGATCAACGACGCTTCGCTTGGCTTCCTAGCGGAACTAACGGAAGGGTTCTCAGGTGCAGAAATTGCCGAAGCGGCCGTTAGTGCCTGCTTCGAGGCTTATTCCGAGCGCCGGCGGCTAAACGAAAAAGACCTCCGCCGGGCTATCACCAACACTGTCCCCTTGTCGGTCACCCAGGCCGAGCAGATCAAGGGAGTCCGAGATTGGGCTTCACAGCGTGCCGTAGCAGCAACGTCGACGAGTTCCAGGGGCGATTACTCCACCAGCGGGTCAGCAGCGCCGGCAGACGTAAACTCTTGGCGTGGTGGTCGGCAAATCGACTTCGGGGACTAGGCGATGAGTCTCGAAGTTCTCCTCATCCCCCTTGGGATTGCCGCCATTGCCGCTATCCGTGAAGCGCGCAGCACTGGCCTGTGCGAGAAGTGCAAAACCACTAGGATCAGGGACCAGCAACTGCTACACGACGCGCTCCTTGCCATGGGCGCCACCGGCCTCAGCGTCGCAGAAGGGCGCATTACCGGCGAAAGCCCTTACGGCCGGATCACTTTTCAGCGGATCGGTGAAGTGTTCCTAGGACGGGTCGATCGTGCCGACGATGACGTCACTGACAACATGCTGGCCGCCTTGGACATGAGCGTGGGCGCCTTGCTGCAACAACGAACGATCGCTTCCTTGCACGCCCGGGCCGCGGAAATGGGGATGACCCTGATCTCGCAGACCGCAGCAAATGGGGAAGTTCAACTCGTATTCGAACAGGCCACATGATGCAGAAGAAGACCATAACTATTACGGTTTCAGCCTCAGGATCCATTACTGCGGAAGCCAGCGGCCCCGGGCCCGCGTGTGCGGATGAACTGGCTGCTATCCAAGCCCTCCTGCCCGATGCAGTCATCGCGGATTCCCGCCTGACGCCTGCGTACTTCCAGTCCGCCACCATCCAAGAAACCACAACACACCAACTACAGCACGAAGGAGACAAAGGACGATGACGCCCGAAGAAAAATTGTGTTCGCGAACATGGCGGCTGCGGAACAGCGCCGGAGTCCTGTGGAGCATCCTCTCCTTCGGCTTCCTGACGGGGGTGGGATTCCTCGTCCGCGGGGTGAAAGCGAAGAACAAGCTTTGGATCCAGATGGGCGTAGGGTTCCTCGTCCTTGGAGTCGGGCTCATGGTGGCGACCGGAACGTATGACGCCGGCACCAAGGAAGCGCCCATTCGCTCCACGGCGAGCACTATCTGGGGATGGATCTGGTTCGTCACGTTCATCGGTGGACTCGTGGCAACTTTCATGATGAACCGGAAATGGCTGGTTTGGAAAGCACACGCCAGCGACACCAAGTGGTACGCCCAGGCGGCCACTGCCGCGGCCCCCGTCAACGCCGCCCCTGCCGTGGGCTACGACCCAAACGCCGCGACGTCCGCGTTCGGGTCAGTAGTTACTCCATCTCCGGCACCGCCTGTAGAGCCCGCCCGACCGGCCCAAACTATTCCAAGTGCCACAACTTCCACCATTGATGTGAACTCAGCATCGTCCCAGGATTTGGTTGCCGCCCTCGGCATCGATCACGCCGCTGCCGGGCGAATTGTGGAGGCACGTCAAAGCCAAGGACAGTTCACCTCCTTCGAGCAACTCATGTCCAAGGCTCAGGTGCAACCGCATCTACTGATTCCTCACCGGCAGAAGCTCGTCTTCGGCAACGGGAGCAGTGCGGCCGCCCCTGCGCAGCCGCTGCCAACCCGACGCAGCCCAAATCAAGCAGCCCGCAGACTCGATCTTTGACCGCGGACGTACTGCGCGTCGCGCGGATTCTTCACGGGACAACAGCTGAAGGCCCCGGCCTGCGCAGCGCCATTTGGTTTCAGGGCTGCAGCATTCGCTGCACGGGCTGCATCAACCCGCACCTCTTTAGCTCTAGCGGCGGAAGCGACATGACGGTCAGCGACATCGTGTCGGGTGCCTTAGCCGGCGAAGTCGAGGGTCTCACGCTCATCGGAGGTGAACCGTTTGACCAGCCATCCGCCGGAGCGAAGCTGGCCAGGGAGGCGCAGGAACAGGGGCTCGGTGTTATCGCTTTCTCGGGTTACGAGTACGAGACACTCCGGGGCAGGGACGAAGACACTCTGAGGTTCCTTGCCGGGATTGATCTGCTCGTCGATGGCCCGTACCAGGCGTGGAACCAGGAAACAGACCGAGCATTGGTCGGTTCCACTAACCAACGGTTTATCCACCTCTCCCATAGGTACAGGTCCTATCGCCCCGAAATTGCCGCCAATCGTGTAGATATTCGTGTCCTGCCTGATGGTTCAGTCGAGGTTGCTGGCTTCCTGAACACGGAAAACCTGCAGAACTTGGCAGAAGCTACCGGAACGGGCAGGAAGGCGCGGAGAGGTCCTGCTATGTAGCGGGACGAAACGAAAACACACAGCGGCATGGCAAAAGGCGCGCCCGGCTAGACCGGACGCGCCTTTCGTGTGCGTAAACCTGTGAAAGGGTTAGCAGCGCCTGCTTCAGTCCATCAGAACCGACTGCTTGGCCTCGTCCGGAGATCCAACGGCGGCCGGAACCTCGCGCTTCCGGTGGTTCAACCAATTCGCCACCGCCAAAACCGCCACCAACGCGAAAGTGCTCAGGAGCTGGGGGCGGGAATCCTCGCCGATGAAGCCCACGGTGAAAATCGCGGCGAGGATGACCAGACCAAACACCGTGAGCCACGGGAAGCCGGGCATCCGCAGGGGAAGCTCCGTTCCGTCGCGGTCGGCGCGGAGGCGCAGCGCGAGCTGGGCCAGGAGCGCGGACGTCCACACCAGCAGGCAGGTCGAGCCCACGATGTTGAGCAGAACGCCCAGGACCATCTCGGGGAAGGCCAACTCCAGCACGACCGTCACAACGCCGAAAGCGACGCTGGCCAGGACCGCGACAACCGGGACACGTGCCTTGGACACCGAGGCAAGCAGGCGTGGCGCGTCGCCCCGCTCGGCGAGGGAGTACGCCATCCGGGAGGCGCCGTAGAGGTTGGCGTTGAGGGCGGAGAGCAGTGCTGCCACGGCTACCAGGGTGATGGCGGTGGCTGCACCGGGCATGCCGGCGGCCTCCAACACGGCGGCGAACGGGCTCTTCAGCCCGGCCGAACCCACGGGAACCACGGCAGCGATAATGAAGATCGCGCCGATGTAGAAGACCAGGATGCGCCACAGCACTGTGCGGACTGCCTTCTTCACACTGCGGGCCGGCTCTGCGGTCTCGGCTGCAGCCACGGACACGATCTCCGTGCCGCCGAACGCGAAAGCCACCACGAACAATGCCGTGGCAATACCGGCAAAACCGCTCGGGGCAAAGCCGTCGCCCATGAAGTTGGCCAGCCCCGGCGACTGGACGCCCGGCAGCCAGCCGAAGAGCAGGGCCGCGCCCACCAGGAGGAACCCGACGATCGCTGCCACCTTGAGCAGGGCGAACCAGAACTCGAACTCGCCGAAGTTCTTCACGCTGGTGAGGTTCACAGCGGTGAGCACCACGATGAACACAAAGGCCATCAGCCACACGGGCAGGGCCGGGAAGATCGTGGCCAGCAGGCCCGCCGCCCCGAGCGCCTCGGCCGCGATGACCACCACGAGCTGCAGCCACCAGAGCCAGCCCACGGTGGCGCCGGCCACCGGCCCGTAGGCCTTGGCGGTATAGACGGAGAAGGCGCCGCTGTCCGGATTGGCGGCTGCCATCTCGCCGAGCGCCCACATCACCAGGATGATGAGCGTGCCGGCTACAAGGTACGAGATCAGCACGGCTGGGCCGGCCGCCTGTATGCCGGCGCCGGAGCCGATGAACAGGCCCGCGCCGATGGCGCTACCGAGCCCCATCATGGTGAGTTGGCGGGGTTTGAGTGCTGCGCCGAGGGCGCGGCCAGACGTCTTTGTCTGTTGTTCCATGGGGATTCCTCTGGTTGTAGGTGGAACGGGTTGGGGTTTCAGGTCAGTCGATTATCGAGGGAGCATGGTCTTTCAGAATCCGGAGCACACGGTCGTTGGAGGCAGGATCGGCAACGGTGATCCGCACGCCGTCGCCCTGGTACGCCCGGACCAGGATGCCAGCGAGGTCGAACGCGTCCACCAGTCTCGCCCGGAGGTCCTCGTCTGCACGGATCCACAGGAAGTTGCCTTGGCACGGCTGCAGTTTCCAGCCCTGGGCTTCCAGCTGCGCGGCCATCCGGGTGCGCTCCTGCCTGACGGCGGATACCCGCGCTTCCATCTCCTCCCCCGCGTCCAGCGACGCGATGGCCGCCTTCTGGGCCAGCGCGCTCACGGAGAAGGGAAGGGCGGTCCGGCGCAGTCCCTCAGCGATGCCCGGCGCCGCCACGGCGTATCCCACGCGCAGGCCGGCGAGCCCGTACGCCTTCGAGAAGGTGCGCAGGATGCAGACGTTCGGGTACCGGCGGTAGAGCCCCAGGGAGTCAGGGCCGCTGCCCGCCTCGGAGTATTCCACGTAGGCCTCGTCGATCACCACGAGGATGTCGGAGCGGACGGAGCGCAGGAAGGTCTCGATGCGTTCATGGCTGATCGGCACTCCCGTCGGATTGTTGGGGGTGCAGAGCAGGATCACCTTGGTGCGGGCAGTGACGGCCGCGGCCATGGCATCGAGGTCGTGGCCCTCAGCACTGTCCAGCGGAACGCGGACCGGCCGGGCGCCTGCCAGTTCCACCAAGATGGGGTAGGCCTCGAAGGAGCGCCACGCGAAGATCACCTCATCCCCGGCGTCGCACAGGCCGGTGATGATCTGCTGCAGGACGCCCACGCTGCCGGGCCCCACCGCTATCTCTCCGGCCGTGACGCCAAGGTGGTGGGCAAGCCGTTCACGGAGTTCGACGGCGGCACTGTCCGGGTAGCGGTTCATGGTACCGGCCGCAGCGGCCACCGCAGCGGCGGCAGCGGGGAGTGGCTCGTAGTGGCTTTCGTTGCTGGCGAGGGCTGCGATGTCCGTGCCGGCGCTGCGCCGTCCCGGGACATAGGGCGGGAGGCCGGCCACCGCGCAGCGAAGGGTGGGGAGCGCGGTTTCCGCTGCGGTCAGGAGTTGATCACGGGTCATGAGGACCGATCATGGATGTGATCCGGCGCACAATGCAAGATACCCTCAACCCATTGGGACTTCTGCTCAACTTCTACTGACTGTGGTGAAAATATGACCATCCAGAACTCTCGCACCCTGGATTCCCTCGATGGCAGGATCATCTTGGCCCTCGACAAGGATCCCGAAGCCAGCGCCCTGGCACTCTCGCGGACGCTCGGCGTCGCCCGGAACACTGTCCACGCCCGGCTGGCCCGGCTCGAGCGCAGCGGCGCCCTCCGCTCCTTCAGCCGGAGGCTCGATCCCGCCGCGCTTGGCTATGACCTGATGGCCTTCCTCTCCCTGTCCATCAGCCAGACGCGGACAGGCGCGGTGGAGGACGGGCTCGCCGCAATTCCGGAAGTCATCGAGGTGCACGCCACCACCGGCGACGCGGACCTCATGGCCAAGGTGGTGGCACGCGGTACGGCCGATCTCTACCGCATCACCAACCAGATCCTCGAAATCGAGGGCATCCAACGGACCAGCACGGCCATATCCGTACTGGAACTCATGCCGCCCCGCTACGACGGCCTCCTGAGCCGGCTGTCAGAGCAGGAATCTCGCCCTACGAACTAGGCGCGGGTGACGCACACCATAGCTGGGCATATTTGCACACTTACCCGCACCCTACTGCCAATTATCCCAATCAAATTCACGCCTCTTGCCTATCTGTGAACCAGCCCACAAGATTCCTGCATGACTTCACTTACCGTCTCCGGCCGCGTGGCGCAGGTTCTCAGCAGCTATCTCAGCGACGTCTTCGGCGTCATGGGCAACGGCAACGTGTATTTCCTCGACGCTGCGGAAAAGCTGGGCCTCCGCTTCTCCCCCGTCCGCCACGAAGGCGCCGCCATCGCCGCGGCCGACTCCTACTACCGGGCGTCGGGACGTCTCGCAGCAGGCACCACTACCTACGGCCCCGGCTACACCAATGCCCTCACCGCCCTCGCCGAGGCAGTCCAGGCGCAGATCCCCGTGGTGCTGGTCACCGGGGACGCCCCCACCAGTGGCGCCCGGCCCCAGGACGTGGACCAGGCGGCCATCGCAGCAGGCCTCGGCGCGGCAACCTTCACCGTCACCCGCGAAGCCGCGGGCTCCATCACCCAGCAGGCAGTGGAGTACGCACTCACCAAGCGGACCGCCGTCGTCATTGCCATTCCCTACGACCTCGCGGCACTCGAGGCTGCGGATGAGGAACTTCCGGCGCCGTTGGCAGCTCAGGTGACGGACGACGTCGACGGCGGCCTTGGGCAGGTAGCCCGCCTGCTCTCCGGGGCGAAGCGGCCGCTGATCCTGGCTGGCCGCGGTGCGCATCTCGCCGGAGCCGGCCTGGAGCTCCGGGAACTCGCCGACCGCCTGGGTGCGCTGACTGCCGGAACCGCCCTGGCGCTCAACCTCCTCCAGGGCGAGGGATACCTCGGCGTCGCGGGCGGCTTCGGCACGGACACCGCGGCCGGGCTCATGGGCGAGGCCGATGTGGTCCTCGTGGCCGGGGCAAGCCTGAGCCAGTTCACTATGCGGTTCGGGCACCTGCTCGGCCCGGACAGCACCGTCATCCAGATCGACACCGCACTGCAGCCGACGCACCCCCGGGTGGATACGTTCGTCAGCGCGGACGTGAAGTCCGCAGCGGGACGCATCCTGAGGATGCTGGATGGCCCGGCCGCGCCGGATGCCAGCCGTGCAGAAGCATGGCGGGCGGAAGCCCGCCGGCGGCTGGCCGAAGGACCGACCCACCACCCCGGCTCCGCCGAGACGCCGGACGGACGGCTGGACCCGCGCGCCCTCGCCACCGCGCTGGATGCCGTGCTGCCGGAGCGCCGTACGGTGGTCCAGGACGGCGGGCACTTCATCGGCTGGGCACCCATGTACTGGAACATCCCGCGGCCGCAGGACCTGGTCATGGTGGGGACGGCCTTCCAGTCCATCGGCCTGGGCCTTGCGAGCGCCGTCGGAGCGGCCCGCGCTCTGGAGGACGGCCGCACGCTGGTGCTGGCCTCCGGCGACGGCGGTTTCCTGATGGGCCTGTCCGACCTCGAATCGCTGATTGGTGCGGCGAGCAGTGCCGTCGTGGTGATCTACAACGATGCCGCCTACGGGGCCGAAATCCACCAGTACGGCTCCCAGGGCCTGACCGAAAAGCCCATGCTGATCCCCGAGGTGGACTTCAGCGGCATCGCCCGCGCGCTCGGTGCCGAGTCGGCCATCATCCGCTCACTGGCGGACCTTTCCGCGCTCACGGACTGGATCGACGCCGGCGCCAAAGGAACGTTCGTGGCCGACTGCCGCATCACCTCAAGCGTCCGGGCCCCGTGGATGAGCGAATGGATGCAGGCCAAGCAGGAGGCGAAGGCGGCGGTGGCGGGGTAGCAACCTTCAAGAGCTGCCCAGCCCGCCGCCGTCGTAAGCCCCCGCTGGACCGCTCACCCAACAGGCGACCCGACCCGGATTACCCCCGCAATGTGCCGCGGGAACGCTGTCAGCTCTTCGCCCGCCTCCTGATACCACTGCGATAGGACCGCCGGAGGCTGACCCAGGACCGTCGTGTTGCTGAACGATTCGATCCACGATCCGGACCGTGCCAGGTGTTCGCTGACCACACCCATGTGGTTGGCCATGGATTCGGCGTCGGCGTGGACCTGAAGGACTGTGATCTGCCGGCCCTGCTCATCCGCGAAGAACTGGAACACGAGCATCTTTGGCTCACGGCTCTCCACGAGGCTGGCCACCTCGCGGCAGGACGCGAGTGCTTCATCGAGATGCCCCTCGCGGACGGTGTAGGTGCCCAAGTAGACAAACGGCTCGTACATGATGGCCTCCTGAACTAGCTAATCCGCACCCTGCGGATCACTCTCAGGATCCCGCCGGCGGTGCCTGGCAGGCATCGGCAAACCGCGCCACCTTCGACATCCGGCATTGGGTAGTTATGCCCAGTCCAACGATGCATAGTAGTGCTCAGGAGGTTGAAGTGGCCGACGACGGAAATCACCTCGCGCAGGCACGGGCATTCCACGCGGCGTACGCATGGCGGCAGGCCTGCGACGAGTACCGCGCCGCCGGCGGGCCCGCCGGCCTCGGGGTGGAGGATGTCGAGTGCTTCGCCGAGTGCGCACAAATCGTGGGGTTCCGCGACGATGCGATTGCCGCGCTGGTGCGTTCCTACGAGGAGCGGGCCGCGAACGGCCAGGTGGGTCCCGCCGTCGCCTCCGCTTTCTGGCTGTGGCAGGCTTACCGCCTCAACGGCGAGGACGCTCAGGCCAACGGCTGGCTGGCACGGGCCCGGGAACTCGGCCCGGACGACGCCGGCGAAGAGCCCGGCTGGCTGCTCATCACCACGGCGTACTACCGGATGGGCGCTGGTGCCTATGACGACGCCGTCACGCTCCTCGCGCGCGCCCGCGACGGGGCCGCAAGGACGCACGACGACGATCAGCTCGCCTTCTCGACGCTCCTCACCGGCCGCGCCCTCGTCCTGTCCGGCCGCCTCGCGGACGGGCTGGACTGGCTCGACAATTCAATGCTCCGCGTAGTGGCGGGCCAGACAACGCCACGGGTCACAAGCCTGCTCTACTGCGCGGCGATCGGCACCTGCGAAATGGAGGTGCACGACGTCGCGCGGATCCGGGAATGGAGCGCCGCCCTCGGATCGTGGCTCAAGAAAGTACCTCCGTTCGGTGGCCCCTTCTACGGCCACTGCCTGACTTACCATGCGGTCCACCTCCGGCTCGCAGGCGAGTGGGCGGCTGCCCTTGCCCAACTGGAAGAGGCATGCCGCAGCCTGGCCGAGGGCGCAGGAACCCGCTTCATGGGGCATGCGCGCTACGAGCTCGGCGAATCGCATCGCCTCTTAGGCGACTTCGCCGAGGCCGTGGCAGCCTACCGGACGGCAGCGTTCACCGGAGGCCCCACGCAGCCAGGGCTCGCCCTGCTCAGGCTCTCCCTGGGAGACGTGCCAGCGGCGGCGGCGGGGATCCGGCGTGCTCTCGGCGAGTCCGTGGGGCCGGCTGCCCGCGTGGAACTGCTGCCTGCGGCAGTGACCGTGCTGTTGGCGGCACAGGCTGCAGGTGAAGCCGAGGCCGCTGCAGCCGAGCTGGGCAGCCTCGCCGAGCATTTCGCGTCCGACAGCGTGCGCGCCACCCACGCACGGGCACTTGGCGAACTGGCTCTTGCCAAGGATGACCTGCATCAGGCACTCCCCTGGCTCCGACAGGCCGCCGGTCTGTGGCGAGACCTCGACGTCCCCTATGAAACGGCACAGTGCTCCGTACTCCTGGCCACCGCGTACCGGGGGGTGGGGGACGACGAAGCGGCGGACCTTGAACTCGAATCGGCACGCCAGGCCTTCACGCGTCTCGGCGCCCGTCACGACCTGCTGATGGTCGAAGGAATGCTCCGGCATCCCGACACACCGGGCCAGCACGGACTCTCACCCCGCGAGGTGGAAGTGCTCCGGTTAATCGTGCAGGGCCTGACCAACCGGGCCATAGGTGCGGAGCTGTTCCTCAGCGAGCGGACCATCCAGCGCCACGTGAGCAACATTTTCGACAAGCTCGGAGTGACCTCCCGGACACAGGCTGCAACACATGCCATCGAGGAAGGGATCATCAGCGGCGCCCAGTGAGCTCGTTACCACGATGTACTCGTTAGACCCCGCGTGCAACTATCGGCGAACAAGCCGCCACAGCGACGTGACCTCGGCCGTGCGCGCCTCGAACAGGGGATCGTCGCGATCCGACGCCTTGGGGTGCGTTGGCTTGGTGTCCAGCCGGTCCACCGCCTTGAGGCCGGCCGCCTCGATGGCTCCCAGCAGATCGTCACGCGTCCGCAGCCCAAGGTGTTCGGCCAGGTCGGAGAGGACAAGCCAAGCCTCACCGCCGGGCTCCAGATGGTCGGTGACCCCGTTCAGGAAGCGGAACAGCATCCTGCTCCCGGGGTCGTAGACGGCGTTGTCCAGGCTGGAATGCGGCGTGGCCGGAATCCAGGGCGGGTTGCAGACAATGAGGGGTGCCAACCCGGGCGGGAACATGTCGGTCAGGACGGCCTCGGCACGATCGTCAACACCGAGGTTCCGGAAATTCTCGGCGGCGCAGGCGATGGCACGCGGTTCATTGTCTGTTGCCACCACGCGGTGGACGCCCCGGCGCGCGAGCACGGCAGCGAGCACCCCGGTGCCGGTTCCGACGTCGAACGCCAGCGTGTCAGAGGGCAGCGGTGCGGCGCCCACGAGATCCACATACTCACTCCGGGTGGGGAAGAACGTGCCGTAGTGCGGGTGGATGCGGTCCTGCAGGGCATCGACGTAGACGCCCTTCCGCCGCCACTCGTGAGCGCCGATGGCCCCCACTAGCTCCTGCAGGGACACCACGGAAGATTCGCCGAGGTCCCCGTACGCTGCGGCGGCGGCCTCCCGGATATCCGGTGCGCGGCGCAGCGGCACCACCAGGCCCGGATCAAGGGGAACCAGCAGCAGGCCAAGGATGCGCGCACGGTGCGAGGCGGACTGGCGGTGCCGATAGAACTTTTCGGCCGGAGTTGCTGCGGTCTCCTTCTTTCCGGCGCCTATCCGCCGGTCGAGGGCGTTGAGGATCTGCCGGGCGTTGTGGAAGTCACCGTGCCAGAGCATCGCGATCCCCTGGGACGCCATCCGGTTCGCACCATCGGCCGTGAGGGAGTCGTCGACTACTTCTACGCGGGTCGGCGCCGGTCTGCCGTTCGCCGACCGCCACCGCGCGGTCATGCTGACACCAGCCTCGGCCCAGGTCACGACGGCGGGATCAGCCACCGCAGCTGTTCGCTCGGGCTTGAGGACCGGCGTCGGGTTTCCCACAGGAGCTGGTGTGTCAGTAGTGATAAAGATCCATTCCAAGCGTCAGGGGAGCCGATCGGCGACTGACGATTGCGGCGGTGATCCACGACGTGAATGGCGACGGCCCAGGTTTCCGGACCGTCATCCGGCCGCGAACCGAGCGTGGCTGATGGCCGCTGGAGCCATTCAACCTGCCTTCTCAGGATACAGGTGAGCCGCAGGTGGGAGGTCCTGCTGAAACCCCCTAGCCTTGGAACATCGGATCCAAAGGCTCATCAGCTGTTCCCGGTCTCCAGGGCACGGGCAACATCCTTGAGCACCACCCCGGAAAGGTATGCACCCATGCGGATACTCGTTGTCGGAGCCGGAGCCACCGGCGGGGCGTTCGGCACGCTCCTGCAGGAAGCGGGACGGGATGTCACATATCTTGTGCGACCCCGAAAGCAGGAGGTCCTTCGCCGCGACGGGTTGCGCTTCATCTCCCCCACCGCTGACCGGACGCACCCGGTGCAGACCATTACCGCCCCGGACGGGTCGGAGGCCTTCGATCTGATCCTCGTCACGGTCAAAGCCACCGCTTTCGACGGCGTACTCGGCGAACTGGGCGCCTTCGTGGGGCCCGGAACCAGCATCATTCCCATCCTCAACGGCATGGCCCATGTGGACCGGCTTGAGCAGCAGTACCCGGGCCAGGTGCTGGGCGGCCTGGCCCGGATCGTCGCCACTCTCGACGGCGATGTGGTCCGCCAGCAGGTGCCCCTCACTTCGCTCACGGTAGGTGGGCTGAACGGAAACCCTGTCCCCGCGGATGTTTCTGAGGCTCTGGACGTGCCCGGCGTCGATTTCTCGGTAGTTGACGACATAGTGGGCGCACTGTGGGATAAATGGGCATTTATCGCCGCCGCGGGGATCGTCAATTGCCTGTTCCGGGCGCCGGTGGGTCGGATCATCGAGGCCGGCGGGCAGTCCAAGATCCTGGAGGCCATAAGAGAAACCGAAGCGGTGGCCGACGCGGCAGAACATCCCGTTTCCGACGCCGCTCATGGACAGGCGGTGGGCATACTTACCGAGCCGGGATCGGCCTTCACTTCCTCCCTGTACCGGGACCTCAGCGCAGGGCTTCCTTCGGAAGCCGAGCACATCCTCGGCGACCTCGCACGCAGGGCCCGGGAGCTCAACGTTCCCACGCCGCTGCTGGACCTCACCCTCATCCAGATCAGGGCCGGCCTGCAGCGCTGAACCCTTCGGCGCAACTGCACGGAATGCAAGAAGCGAAGCCGGGCCTGCCCAGGATCCCACCCACTCGGCCTAAGGAATTCACAGGTCCGCGGCCTACCATGGCCTTCATGAAAGCTGCCAGGGACGTCCGCTCAGCCGCCGTTGTGATTAACGCCGGATCACGCCGAGGGGCGGCACCCGAACTTGCGGTGGACACGATGCGAAAGGCAGGCGTGCCGATCTCCGCCGTGCACCACGTGCTGTCCGGGGCAGACCTGGCCGGGACGCTTGACCGGGTGCTTGCAGACGGGCACGACCTGGTGGTTGTCGGCGGCGGCGACGGGACTGTGTCCTACGCCGCCGGCCGGGCTGCCGGCACCAACGTGATGCTCGGCGTTCTTCCGCTGGGCACCGCCAACGACTTCGCCCGTACGCTGGAAATCCCCAACAATCTCGCCGAGGCGTGCGCCACCGTCGCCGAGGGGAAGGTGGTGGACATCGACCTCGGCCGGGCCAACGGTGAGCCGTTCCTCAACGTCGCCTCCGTGGGCCTGTCGGTGGCGGTCACCGAGGCTCTCAGCCCCCGCCTAAAGCGGATGATCGGGCCATTGGCCTACAGCATCGCCACGCTTCGGGCCTATGCCAGGCACCAGCCGTTCCGGGCCCGCCTCGAGTTCCCGGAAGGGGACCACGAGCCGCTGGAGTTCGAGGACCTGCTGCAGGTGGCCGTCGGCAACGGCCGGCACTACGGCGGCGGCAACACGGTCTCCCCCACGGCCGGGATCGATGACCACATCCTTGACATCTACGCCATCCTGGCCGGCCCGCTCCGGGAGCACGTGAGTATCGCACGGCTGCTCAAGGACGGAAGCTTCATCAAACACGACCGGGTGCACCACCTGACCAGCCGACACGTCCGACTGGTCACCGAGCCGCCGCTTTCGGTGAACCTCGACGGCGAAATCGCCACCACCACGCCGGCAGACTTCACTATCCAGCGCAACGCCGTCCACGTCGTGGTGCCCCAAAGCAGCACCAGCGCATTGTTTGACGGACCGGGCGCCGCGGACTGGCCGCCCGTGTGAAAGCCAGCGGCCGCCGTCGTACTCTCACGACGGCGGCCGCTGGCCAGGTGCCAGGCTCCCCCTACTGTCCCGGCTTTACTGTCCCGGGGGCCGGTAGTTCGGCGTCTTCTTGGCGGCCTCGTCGATGTCCTCCACTGTCAGGAGCGGCTTCAGGCGGACGTTGACGGTACCGGTCGAATTGATCAGCAGCGACAGTGCTGCAGCACTTGCATCGTCCGGCGCCTCAAAAACTCCAAGGACGTCGTAGTAACCAAACGCGTAGTAGAAGCTCTCCAGCGATCCGCCGACAGACTTGAGGGCCTCCGTCAGGGCCTCACGCCGCTTGGTGCCGCCTTCCTGCATGAGCCCCTTGATCCCATTGCCCACGTACGTCGCTTCAAACAGATACTTCGGCATTGTCATTCCTTTCCTGGATTCCTATCCCATCGGCTGTTCATCGCGCCGAGTGCAATCAACGCCGTCATTTTTACGCAGCAACACGCCATGGAGGAGGTACGGACTACCGCGACCACCAGCGGGCACACTCGTATCCCGGGCGCCTGTGGCGCAGGATGACGTCCACACAGAATCCTCCTCACCTGGCTCCATCGCCGTGCAGGAGCGGCCCAGATCCGGCCCCTTATCCCGTGGAAACGGGGTGGATGACCCCGCTAAAGCAGACGTTATTCCTCGGGCTACGGGCAGTCAATACTCGCGGATAACCTATGGGTCCACTCAGTCCCCCTGCGGGAATTCAATCGATGATGCCCCTTGTAGCGGGAAGGAATGTGCTGGTCTTCCTGGCGCGTTCGGGGGCTTGGCGTACCGGATGTCTACCGCCAGGACGACAGGCCCTGACTCGGAGGCAGCGAACCGACCCGGCCCCCGAAGTACGGTCCCTGGGGGCTACTTCGTGTCCGGTTCGCCCGGCTGGCGGTGCCTATGGTGCAGCGCGTAGCTGTCGAACACCGCGGACGACGTTGATCCTGAATGGCCGAATTTACCGCGCAGGACCTCCGCAAGATCGTCCAACGCCGCGTGCAGCATCCGACCGGCGAACTGCAGCTCAGGGCTTTTGCTGCCCTGGGCCTCCGACGCCAGGTGGTGGGCGTAGGCAACCGTGGCCGGTAGGGAACCCCGCTTCTCCACCTCGTGGAAGTAGTAGGTCTCGTGGAAGGACAGCAGGTCAATGCTCACGGAAGCCACAGCTCTGGCAATTGATTCCAGGAGCCCGGCCGCATGCCTCGGATCCAGTGACGCCACGCCCGCTGGACCTGCAGCCTCCCTGAACAAGTTCAGCTGGTGGGCCAGGGCCCGGCGACGGCTGAGGGCCGGGTACGTCTGCAAGATCCAGGAGACCGTTGCGGTCAGCAAACCGAATCCGGTCACTGCCTGGGAGGCGGCAACCAGCCGCAGCAGCGGATGCGCTGCCACGATTTCACCGAAACCCACAGTGGAAAGGGTCACCAGCGATATATAGAGCGCTTCGGCAAAGTCAGCCCGCTGCGGAACGCCGACTCCATACACAAAACCCTCCGGTAGGTGGGGCAAGTACAGCAGGGCCCAGCCGATGGCTGCCAAGCCCGCCCAAGCACCGATGACAGCAGCCATCGCCAAGGGTGCGGCGATGGTGGAGGCCCGGCCGCGCAGTCTTTTCGACAGCAGCCAGAAGCCGCGCATGATCGTACGGCCTACAGGACCGGAACCGTGCGGATAAAGGAGCGTGTGAAAAACGTCGGCGAGCATCAGCAAAATCAGCCCGGCCCCCACAACTGTCAAGAGCACGTCTCCCAAGTTCATGCCTCATCTTAGAGGCGTCCCCGCCTGCGCCTGCCACGTCTCCTGGCGAACAGGGCGAGCAGCCGACCGTCCCGGGGCAGGCGCCCGGACTCAGCACCACCGCCACGCTCATGCTCATGCTCATGCTCATGCTCATGCTCAGACAAGTGAGCGACACCTGTCGCGCACTGATAACTGAACTGCCACCAGGCCAAACGTCAGCACCCCAGCGCTTCACCCCAACGGAATACCCAGTAGCGGCCTACCATGTCCCACATGAAGGCTGCTAGCTAATCAAGGGCGGGCAGGGAGCGAGACCAGGCACGCCAGACCAGGCTTACCGCAACGCCGCGCGGAACCGTTCCCCGATTCCCGTCAGGCGCTCCAGCGGCTCGGTCGCAAAGACCAAGCGGACGTACTCTGGTGCCACCTGCTGCCCCCACTCCGTCAT
Organism: Pseudarthrobacter sp. CCNWLW217; assembly: GCF_037203985.1. Lineage (NCBI taxonomy): Bacteria > Bacillati > Actinomycetota > Actinomycetes > Micrococcales > Micrococcaceae > Pseudarthrobacter > Pseudarthrobacter sp. CCNWLW217. Next base: position 246,577 of record NZ_JBBCBT010000004.1, on the reverse strand, counting down.
CGGTGTGGCAGCAATGCGTCCGTGCTGGAGCAGCCGTTGCGCAAGCTCGGGCGCTTTCAATCCGAGCGCGCCCGCGTTCACCAGAAGCGACCAGCCGCCGTCGGGCTTAACCACCGGGAGGCCTTCCAGTTCCCGCAGAATCAGATCCCGGCGTGCCTGCCAGTCCGCCACAGCGGCCGCCACCCCGTCGTCGTGGCCGCCGTCCCGGGATGCCGAGAGCGCGGCGGCCGATCCAAGTTGTCCGAAGCCGCTGGCCACAGTCGTGTTGTAGGTAGCCGCAAGCGCCACGTCCCTCATCACCTCTGCCGGCCCAACCGCCCAACCGACGCGCCAACCGATCATCCTGTAATTCTTGGACACTCCGCCGAGCGTGATGGTGCGTTCCGCCAACTGCTCCAATGACGCCGGATGGCGAGACTGCAGGCCGTCGAAGAGAATCCTGTCCATGGCCGCGTCGTAGAGCAACCAGCAGTCGGCCGCAGCACATGCTTCGGAAACGGCGTTCCACTCGGCGTCGGTGAACACATGCCCGGACGGCATGGACGGACTCATCAGAAGCAGGGCGCGCGTCTTTTTCGTCACAGCGGAAGCCAGCCTGTCCAGGTCCAGCCGCCAGTGACTGTCCACCACCATGAGCGGCACGGAGACGGGAGTCGCGCCTGCGAGCCTGATGCGGTTGATGAACCCCGCGTACGTGGGATCAGTGACAACCACTTCGTCGCCGTGATCGACCGTGGCCAGAAGGGTGCTGAGCAGGCCGGCGAGCGCGCCGCCGGCGATCACCACTTCCGTGGCGGGGTCATAGCGGCGGCCCGTTTGCGTGCTGAGTTGATCCGCCACCGCATCGCGCAGCTGACCGAGCCCGGTGAACGGCAACCAGCTGTTGGCATCCCGGCGTCCGACAGCTTCCCGGGTCACGGCCACGGCAGACGGCGGCGGGGCGATGTCCGTGTCGAGGTTTTCCATCCGCAGGACACCGGAATCATGGCCTGCAGCAGCCGCGGCTTTCTCGATGCCGAAGGGCTGGATGTTCCGGAAACGTGCTGTTCTCCCTCGGGACATGAGTCGAGCGTCCCACCGGCCTTTAGGGCTGTCAATGGAGCGCCGCTGCTGGCCTTTGGAGGCCCGGGAGGATGCCGGTGAACTGACCAGGGCCCGGCCGTTCCACGTTGATTGCGCAGGTGCGAGTGCCGGCGGGATCATGGGATTGGGACAGCGCACTGCCCTACGGCTGACTCAACATTTGGAGTGGTTTCCATGCCTGAACGTCACATCAGGGTCCAACGTCGTATGTCTGCGCCCACGGGTTCCGTCTGGGCCCTGTACGCCGACTTCCCGAATCTCGCGAAGCACTGGGACGGCCTCAAGGCCACGAGAGCCATCAGCGACCAAACCATGGGCCTGGGCGCCCGGCGCCGCGTGGACCTGAAACCGATGGGCAGCATGGAGGAAACCGTCACCATCTGGGAGGAGGGGCGCAGGATGGACACCCACAACCAGCCGAGCGTGTCCGTGCCGTTCAAGCGGGCCGAGTCCACGCTCATCCTCAAGCCCGACGGCGACGGGACCCTGGCCACCTTCGACTACCGCTATGTGCCCCGGGGCGGCCCCCTCGGCCGGCTCACCGGACCGCTGATCGACAAGATGCTGACGGCGACCTTCACCGACATGCTGGCCGCCACCGAGAAAGCCGCCCGCGCGAACGGCTAGCAGCACCCAGAAGCTGCGCGCCGCCGTCGTACTTCCCTTGTTTGCCTGCCACCGCGGCCGGTCCGCGAAGCTGATTCCAGCACCTCGCCCGTGCACGTAACACGTTCGTTCAGCGGGTAAACTTATGGAGGAATTGTTCGGCCCGCAGAGCCCGGTTCCATCCCCCTCCTCCTTGAATGGAACCCTTTCCCATGTCCTCCGCGACTTCCGCGCCGGCTGCCCAGCGTTTCCCGCTGGCCGCCATGATGGTCCTTGCCGCCATCGCCTTCACCGCCATCACTACCGAACTCCTCCCCTCCGGCCTGCTCCCCCAGATCAGTACCGGCCTGAACGTCTCCGAACCGGTGGCCGGATACCTCGCTGCCGCCTACGCCGCCGTCATCGTCATCACCGTGGTGCCAGCCGCCCGGCTGCTGGGCAAGGTGCCGCGGCGGCCGCTGCTCGTGGCACTCGTCCTGACATTTACCATCAGCAACGCCTTGGTGGGCCTAGCCCCCGACTTCACCGCCGCGATGATCGCCCGGCTGGTGGGTGGCCTCGCCCACGGACTGCTCTGGACCACCATGGCCCCGTATGTTGCCCGTGTGGTCCCTGCCGACAAAGTGGGCAAGGCGCTGGCCATCGTCTTCAGCGGCAACAGCCTGGGCCTGGCCATCGGCGCGCCGATCGGCACCGCGCTGGGCACGTTCCTCGGCTGGCGCGCGGCATTCCTTGCCCTCGCCGGCTTCGGGCTGGCCCTTGCCCTCCTCGGGTTCTTACTCCTGCCGTCCGTCCGGCGCGTTGCCGGCGAGGCCCGTCCCTCCCTGCGCGCCGCCATCGCCCAGCCCGGCGTGAAGCCGGTGGCCATCGCCTGGCCGCTGCTGGTCCTGGCGCACTTCGCGCTCTTCACCTACATCGCCCCTTACATCCGCGACGCCGGCCTGCCCGATTACGCCATCACCCTCTCCCTCACAGTCCTGGGCGTCTCCGGCCTGGTGGGCATCTGGATCGCCGGGCTCACCGTCGATTCCCACCCGCGCCGCTCGCTGTTAATTACGACGGCGGCAATCGCCGTTTCGATGCTGCTCTTGCCGTTTGTGGGCGGCAGCCTTGCCTTCGCCCTGGTGCTGATGAGTGTTTGGGGCGCCGGGCTCGGTGCTATCGGCATCTATAATCAATCGGCCATCCTCCGGGCCGGCCGCGAGAACAAGGACGCCGCGAACGGGCTGACTGTCCTGACCATCCAGCTGGGCATCACCATCGGTGCGCTCTACGGCTCAGCTGCCCTGGTGGTGGCGGGTCCTTTGTTGGTACCCGCCGCCGCGGCCCTGCCGGTCATCGCGGCACTGGTGATCGCCTGGGCCGGAAAGACGGCCGCGTACCCGCCGGGCCCACGCGAATCCGTATGGAAGAGCCCGCGGCCGGTTGAGAAGCGGCCGGGCACGCGGTAAGTGGACCACCAGGCGCGGACGAGCCTTCGGCACGGCCTGCCAGATCATTAACTCGTGTGGGTAGCCAATCCCCCGCCGGCATCTACAGAGGGAACGGCTTTACCGGAAGAAGAGGTAGAAGACCACTACAAGGCCGGGGATGAGGGCCTGTCCGATGGCACTGAGGAGTAGACGCTTCTCCGTGATCCACAGCCAGATGCCGAGGATGAACTGACTCGCGCAACAGAAGATAACGATTGCCGATCCACCGGCGGCATTGCCGGAAAAGTTCACCATCCACAGCCCTGAGGCGATTCCCAGCCCAAAGGCGATGTTGTAGGCGCCAATGTTCATCGCCCACATGCGCACGGCGGCAACGTCCTCGGGTTTGATCAAAAAGAGCCAGTAAAAGCGCCGATTGCCGTGGAAGAAAATCTCCAGCAGGCCGACGCCGATCAGGACAAGGGCCGTGGCCCCGGCAATAATCTGACTGACTAGATTCATCGTCACCTCCCATGCCAAGGCCGGCACATCCCGCTGACTTTCCGTGCAGAATACGCCGTTGAGGCCAAGTCCTTCAAGGGATCCACCGGCCAGCTCGGGATCCTGGTCTTGCGACGCTCAGGGCGGCGGTTCTGCCGGACTGCGCTCTGGTGCCATGGCCATCGTGCCCGCAACCCAGGGTTATGAAGGCGGAATCTGGAGAAGCCAGCCCAGGGCCTCATCGCGGGAGGTGAAAAAGCGCGTGGGACACGGCAGGGCCTGCCGTTCGATGGTGAAGTTGGCAATGACCCGGTCCACAGGACTGGAGCCAAGCAAGGCAATTCGCGAAGCGGCACTGGGAATCTTGAAAACGTCCCTGGCCTACCGGGTGACGGCTTTAGTCCTCCCCATGTCCACCAACATCGGGTATTCGGAGCCGTCGGTAATTTCTGTCAACCTTGCCATGGCCGCCTGCACGTCAACGCCGTCCAGGACGATCCCGGGTTTCCAGACAAGGTGGATGATTCCATCGGCACCGAGTTTTATGGTGCCCTTGCCGCCATCAACAGTGATTGGTTCCATTTCTGCTCCCCCAGCATCCACTACCAGCCAAGCTTATCGGGCGAAGGCCTGCCCGCCACTGAAGGGGCGGGCAGGCCCAGGTTGTCTGCAGTGCGGGCGCTGCTGCCGGCGGGGTCTACCGGTCGGTCTTGACCACCGTGAACAGTACTGCGGAATCCTCTTCGGCTTCGAGGCTGTGCAGGCCTTGGGGCACGATCAGGAGGTCGCCCGTTTTGCCCTGCCAGGACTCACCGCCTGACTTGAGCCACACCGATCCCTTCAGCACAAAGACTGTGGCTTCGCCGGGGTTCTGGTGTTCGCTGAGCTGTGTGCCGGCGCGAAAGGCCATGACAGTCTGGCGCAGCATCTTCTCGTGCCCGCCGTAGGCTGTGTCCGCCGCCCTCCCGCTGGGGGCAGCCACGGCGGCCGTGATCTGCTGGCGGGCCAGGGCATCGATCGATATCTTCTGCATGAGCCAACCGTACCCACGCGCGCCTGCTTTGCCGAGGGCCAATCATCCGGCCGCTCGACGATCGCCGCCTCGGGAGGCTCTACTCGAACGTCCAAGCCGACGCCGGCCGGCCGGCACTGTTCTTCACTCGCCGCCGGCGAAGCACGGCAACGAGCGTGGCGGCGCCGGCCAACAGCACAGCTGCCGTGCCCGCGGCCACCGCAGGGAGGCTGGGACCCGGAGTGCCGCCGTCGGACGTCCCGGCAACCCCTTGGGGCGCCGCCTCAGCCGCCGCTTCCGCGGAAGAGGCCCCGGCGGGCGCGGGTGCGGCCGTCCCCGATGCTGCGGGAATCACCGTGAGGGACCTCCCGCGCCGGTTCACCACCACCACAGTGCCGTCCGCCCTGGCCACCATCCTGCCGGGGTCGTCACCGGTGGGAACCGTCACTGAAACAGCGGACGCGCCCGCTTGGATGACCGAGACCGTGTCATCCAAACTGTTGGTCACATAGACCGTCCCGTCCAGAGCGGCCACCACTTCCTGCGGTGCCGTGCCCAGGGGGATGCGACGTGCCACCGCCGTGCCGCCTGGCTGGATGACCGCGACGTCGTCGGTGAGGATGTTCGCCACGTAGACGGTCCCGTCCGAAGCGGCGGCAATCCCATGCGGATGGGCCTTCGCGCCGATGTCGATAGTGTGCGAGGGGGCCGGTGCGCCGGCGGGCACCACGGTAACCGTGCCCTCAAGCTCGTTGGTGGCGTAGATGGTACCGTCCTTGGCCACGGCCACCTCCACCGGATTCGGCCCCGCCTGGATGGTGCGCTTGATCCAGGCCTCGCCCTGCAGGACCACGGACAGGGACCCCTCGGACGGGTTGGCAACGTAGAGCGATCCGTCCGGCCCCACCGTGAGCCAGTGGTGGCCGGAGGTCACCTTGATCGCCAGGGCCGCTTCACCGGCGCCGGGCGCCACCACGCCGATTTGTGCCTGCCCGGACTCGTCGGCCTGCGTCACGTAGAGCGTGCCGTCCGGGGTGAGCGCCAGCGACGACGGGGAGCGCCCCGTCCTGATGGTGCGGGACGGCTGCGTCTCCCCCGGCGGGTAGACGCTGATTCCGCCCGACCAATCGTAATCGCTGACGTAGAGGGTGCCGTCCGGCCCTTCCGCTATCCCGAGCGGCTGGATGCCGATGCCGATCATCGGGCCTGCGTCCGTCCCGTCATCGGCAGCGGCCGGAACACTGGTGACGGCGGGCGCGAGAACGCTGACGACGGCGGCAAGCAGGGCCGTGCCGATGGCGCGGCGCAGTGGCATGAATTTCACGGTGTTCCCCCAAAAAGTGCGGCCGACCTGCGGCAATTCTCCGATCCTACCGGCCGTTGGGCCGCGCGGACGTCCGCCTCCTGAAGGCCGCCCGCTATAGTTCGCGGAGTGACTGCAAAGACCTATTCCCTGACCGGCAGCGTAGAAGTGCGGGTGCTGCGCGCGTCCGACGCCGAACCGATGGCGGCCGCCTATCAGCGCAACAGGGACCATCTTGCACCCTGGGAACCGGAACGGGAGGACGAGTTCTTCACCGCCGCGAGGCAACGCCAGATCATCGCCTCGAAACTCGCCCAGCACGGGGAGGGCTCCGAAGTCCCGTTTGTGCTGTTGGATGGGGACAGCGTTGTCGGCGCGCTGACCCTCACAGGGATTGTCCGCGGGCCGTTCCTCAGCGCGCACCTGGGCTACTGGGTGGACAAGGAATTCAACGGCCGGGGCATCGGCTCCTCAGCCGTCGCCTTCGCTGCCGATTTCTCGCGCCGGGAGCTGGGGCTGCACCGCCTCCAGGCCGCAACGCTCGCGCACAATGCCGCCTCGCAGAAAATCCTGAAACGCGCCGGGTTTGAAGACATAGGGCTGGCGCCGAGCTACCTCAGGATCGCAGGATCCTGGCAGGACCACATCCTGTACCAGCGCATCCTCTACTGATTCTGTCCTGCCGGGACACGGTCTGCCCTCGGCTGGATGAGCTTAGGCGTCAGGCCCTGGCTTTTCGTTTCACCCAGCCCCAGACTGCTGTGGCCGCAAATAGCACCAGGCCGATGATGGCCAGCCACAGCAGGCCCTCCAGCACGAAGCCAAGGATCGACAGAACGAGCCAAATAATAAGCAGTGTGATGATTAGTCCCATGCCGGAAAGCGTACGGCACCAAGGTACCGAACCGGTGTATTTACGGCCGGCGTACCCTAAAACTATGGAACCCGAAGTCCGGGATCTCCGGCTCCGCACCGGCATCACTGTGCCGTGCCGCGTCCAGGGCGACGCCGGCGACCCACCGTTGCTACTTCTGCATGCGTGGGGTGAGTCCCGCCGGAGCTTTGACCGCCTGATACCCCTCCTCACCGGTTTCCAGATTTACGCCCCGGACCTTCGCGGGCAGGGCGAAGCGGACAAACCGGAGGCTGGCTATTCCCTGGAGGAACAGGCTGAGGATGCTGCCGCGATCCTGGACGCGCTCAACGTTCCGCGGGCATTCGTCGTCGGCTCTTCCAGCGGCGGCTACGTGGCCCAGCAGCTCGCCGTCGTCCATCCTGAAAAGGTGGCGGCGCTGGTGCTGGCGGGCTGTCCCGTGAGCCTTCAGGGGCGGCCTGCCTTCGCCGATGAAGTGGACAAACTCACCGACCCCCTCGACGAGGACTGGGTCCGAGACTCGCTGACCTGGTTTCCGCTGGTACACGAGGCTCCGGCCTGGTACATCGACAACCTGGTGCGCGATGGTCTCAGGATGCCTGCCCATGCGTGGAAGGCCATCCTGAACGGGCTCTGCGAAGCCACTCCGCCCACGGAATCGGGCACCATCCAGGCGCCCACGCTGATCCTGTGGGGCGCCCAGGACAACCTGCTGCCACGCACCGACCAGGAAACCTTGGCCGCCCGAATCCCCGGCTCGGTATTGAAGGTCTATCCCGATGTGGCGCATGTGGTCCTTTGGGAGGTCCCGGACCGGATCGCCGATGACGCGGCGGCGTTCTTCCGCTCCCTCGCCGATGTCCTCCGTCCGTCGGAAACACTGTGACGGACCGTTCTGCGAGCGCTGTGGCCAAACGGCTGAGGGAGGCCTACGAAAACCTCCCGCTGCCGCTTCCCACCGTGGCCGCGATAACTCTGGACTTCCTCCTTGACCGGATCCGTCCAATACCGCTTCCCGGCTCCCGCGCCCTGCACCGAACGGCAGGGGCTGGACTGGTGCTTGCCGGCGTCGGCCTGAATCTTTGGGCTCTGGCTGAACGGCGGCGCCGCGCACCAGGCCCCTTCGCACTGGAGCGGCCGGAAGAACTGGTCACCACCGGTCCGTATGCGATCACCCGCCACCCCATGTATGTGGGCTGGTGGTTCCTCCAACTCGGCTCGGGAACCTTGGCCGGTTCGTCCTGGGTCCTCGCGACGCTGCCGGCCGAAGTGCTCCTGGAACACCGCTTTGTCCTCGGCGAAGAGGCCATACTCGCCGAACTTTTCCCGCAGTCCTACCCGGAATACGCCAGGAGGGTGCCGCGCTACCTCGGGTTCCCGCGGGCGTAAGCGGCGATCCCGGCGTCGTGCATTGTTTTCCGTCCGGCAGGACCCTACCGTGAAAGGACGGTCGGCCGAACGCGGGTGTGGGCATGCGAACTGTTTCCAGGTCAGCGCGCTACATCCTCTCGTGCTTGCTGGCCGTGGGGTTCCTCGGATTCACGACGCCGGCACCGGCACCTCCGAGGCCCGCAGCGCCCACTAGTCCCGGGCAGGCCTACAGGGCGTTGGACTCTTACTTGCAGGAACAGCTCGACGACGTTGGGATCCCGGGTGCCGCCGTCGCCGTCGTCCAGCACGGTGTACAAGTGCACTCGGCCGCATTTGGCCGGGCCGATGACTCCGGGCGGCCTATGACCACGCAGACACCGGTGCTGCTGGCCTCCACCAGCAAGTCCCTCACGGCCATCGCCGTGATGCAGCAGGTGGAAGCCGGCCGGTTGCGGCTGGATGAGCCGGTGCAGAGCTACCTGCCCTGGTTCACGATGAATGACAGCCGAGCGTCGGCGATCACCGTCCGGCACCTGCTCCACCAAGCCAGCGGCATGTCCTCAAAGGACACTGCCTTCGAGGCCTCCGACGCGCAAAGTCCGGAGGCCCTCGAGGAAGGGGTCCGTGCCCTGTCAGGTGCTCCCCTTGATCGCGCGCCCGGCGAGGCGTTCCACTACGCCAATGCCAACTTCAACATCCTGGGTGTCCTGGTTCAGACCGTGACCGGCCAGCCCTTCGGAGACTATCTGGAACAGCACGTCTTCGGGCCGTTGGAGATGGCTCACAGTCATACGACCCGGGCCGCTGCCCGCGCGGACAACGCGGCGGCCGGCTATTCCCGGTGGTTCGGTTCGTTCTGGCTCAGGACAGATGTGCCAGTACCCGCCGCCGGCATGCCCTCCTCCACTTTGTATGCTTCGGCCGAGGATCTGGGGCATCAGCTGACAGCATTGCTCGACGGCGGACGGTACGGCGATGCCCGGATTCTCCAGCCCGGGAGCGTGGCGGCGATGTTCGAGCCACGCGTGCAAGTGGACGGGTCCAAGGGCTACGCGATGGGCTGGTTCACCCGGCCACTGTTCGAGTCCGCCGATCCCGCCGCACCTCCCGTCCCGGATTCAGCCCTGCCGCGGCTCGTGGAACACCAGGGCGAATGGGGCAACAGCCACACGTACCTGGCCATGGTTCCGGAGTCGGGCCTCGGCGTCGCCCTGGTCATCAACGGCAATGACACCGCTGCTCCATCGCGGCTGAAGGCCATCGACACCAACGTGCTCCGGATCCTTTATGGGCAGTCCCCCGTACCTGCGGTGGTGTTCGAGGACTGGCTGCAGCGCTACAGCTGGGCGGTCGCTTTTGTGCTTCTGCTGGCGGAGTTGGCGAGCCTGTGGGCTGCGCTCCGGTTCCTGCTTCCGAGGCGTACGGCGGCCCGGAAACGCTGGGCTCCCCTGGTGTGGGCCGTCGTCGCCCTCACCCTCGACGCGTTCGCGCTCTGGCTGTGCCTGGCCTACGCCCCCGCGCGGTTCGACACCCACCTGTTCGTCATCATCCGCCAGTTTCCCGACGTCGGCGTCTCACTCGTGCCGATACTCGCGCTGGCGCTCCTCTGGCCGGTTCCGCGGACGGTGTGGCTGCTCGCCCGGTTGCGTCTAGGTTCCCCTGATACTGCCCGTTCAAGGCCCGGCTGACGCCCTGACCGGCGCAGTGCGGCGATCGACCGTCTCGCCCCCGCGACGTGGGCGGGGGCAGTCACTGGCGGGGCGACGTAGCAGCGCCTTCCAATCTGCTGCCACGTCATCAATCAGCTCGGTTGGATGCGGCGGGCGGCAGCGATTGAATCTCGAAAAAGTTCGGTGTTCATATACGCCATCGGCCCCCGAAGGTAGCTCGCCAGGACCCGTTCACCGGAGGCGGTGAGCTCGTAGATCTTGCGTTTGGCGCCGGTACCCGCCACTGATTCATGGCTATGAATAATGAGGTTTAGTCCTTCAACCCGCCGCAGGGCCCGGTGCAGGCTCTGCTCGTCCACCGCTAAATGCGCTTCACTGAGGTCAGTGATAAAGTTGCGGATCTGTCCGGACCACCGCGGTTCTTGGGATAAGGCCAGCAAGATGAAGAGCATCAGAGTGCTCTTTTTGTGGGTGTCAGTCCACGCGGCGAGGACCTTGCGCTCATAGTCAGAGAGTTCAAAGTCGGGTCCGGCGGCTGCCGGCTCAGACTTCGACATGCTCATAGCCCCTGCTGAGCATGGCGCCGATGGTGTGCACCAGAAGCCCGGCCCCCCACAGTACGCTCATCGACATCAGGGGCCCGGACCACCCCTGCTGCAACGTCTCATCGCGCCCATTAAGCACTAGGATCCAGGCGTGCAACCAGAAACTGCCGTTGATGATCAAGTAGGCGACAGCGTGTGCGAAGTAGGTTCCGTAAGCACGTTGACGCAGTGCGGTTCCATTCCTCACCGTGAACACCACCATATAGAGCGCCACGGCGGCGAGCAGCAGAGCCGTGCCCGCTGTTACTCGCCCTTGCGCCACGAAGGCGGTGTATCCCTGGACAACCAGTACCCCGACAAACAGGGTGCCGGTGTATCGAGCGAGTCCTTGATTAGTGATCGGAGTGACGCCATCCGGCCTGATACCCATTAACAAACTCCTTAGTAGGCTATTGGTATAGTACCTACGGCTCGTACATTCGTCCAGAGTCGTAGTTCTCAGTTTGCCGCCGTGAGTCGTCGGCCCGGCTCGTCCCTATTCCGGACGCCTGGTAACAGGCGTTTCCCACGCTTTGCGCAGCTTCTGACGGTGTTCCACAAGCTTTGCCAAGGATCTCCCCGGGAACCCCGGATCCGGCCCTCCCTGCTGTGATCATTGCCTGGAGGCGCCATCCAGGCAGCTGGACCTGGATCCACGAATAATGGGGAAGCTGAGGATAATGCGGTTTGACGTTGAACCAACGAGCGGACACGGAGCGGTCATCCGTCTCACAGGGCGGCTGAATATGGTCGCGGCGCCCGGCTTCCGTGAACTTTTGGCACATGTCCTCGACCAGGAGGGCCGTAAGCAAATCGTCGTGGACCTGGCCGGAACGGAATTCATGGACTCCACCGGCCTCGGCGCGCTGATCTCCGGGTTGAAATTAGCCCGGCTGGCGGGCGGGGACCTGCGCATCGCCCGCCCCGGGACACAGGTCATGACCGTTCTCAAACTGACCAACCTTGACCAGATCCTGCGCCCCCACGACACCGTCGAAGAATGCTTCGAACTCACCCTGTCCGTTCCGGCACGCCCGGCCGGAAGTTAAGCGGCAACACGGAGCCCCGGCCGCAGTTGTTAGGCATCCGTATGAACGAGGCCCGGAGGCTCCCGAAAGTGCGGGTACCTACTGAAACGGCCCCGAAGCGATGTTGCAACGCAGCCTTCCGCCGGGAGGCTCGGTTCCTGCCAAGACCGACGTCGGCTTCGGGACAGCGGGGCGTGGACACACGAGCCGCCGTGATCTGAGCTCGCTTCCGCGCCTAGACCGGGCACAGGTTTGCCTCGGTTTGCTCAAGATTCGCTAAGGCCAGCACAGGGTTTACGAAGGATTCCTCCCAATTCCGGCCGGAGGCCTCTGCCGTTTGCGACCATTGTCCCGGGATTCCTTCCAAAGCGAGCTGTTGAGGCCTTGAAAGGGGAACTATCCGGGCTCGGTGCCCATTGATTCAACGCATCTCATGATGCGTGTCCGACCAGGCCACTGAGGCAGAACCTTCGCCCCGCCACCGGGGCCTATTATTTACCGACGCTGGGGAGTGTTTGTGCATAAGAATCGATTGATACAGCTACTAGTGTCCGGGCTGGTGTTGTCACTGGCTGCTTTGTTAGGCATCGCAGTGCCCTCGCAGGCTGCAGGACGGGCAGAGATCACCCTGAGTACCTCAGCGGGGCCCGCCGGAGCGTCTGTGACCGTGACCGGCGCCGGCTTTGCCCGCCAGTCCTCCGGGAACCTGACGGCCGGCTCAGCCTCTGTCCCGTTCACTGCCGGAGCTGACGGCTCCTTCACAGCCGATGTGGTTATCCCGGCCACAACCGATACAACCGTTGTCGTGACGGCCACGGCACGCAAGTCATCGGCATCCGCGGCGTATACCGTCACGTACAGCCCAGCCTCCCTCAATGCCGGCCGTGACAGCGCAGGCGCAGCGTCTGCACCGATAACGATGGCCGCCCGGACGAACACGTCGGCGACAACTCTCACCCCGCCGATCAGCTCCGACCCGCTCCGGTTCGGCGTTTCCACCCCCGGCGGGCCGCTGGCTGCCAGCGAGCTGGACGCCGTCGCCTCCCTGGTCAATGAAAACCCGTCGATCATCATGTCCTACAAGGACTTCAGCCAGGCCGCCCCGATCGCAGACCTGAACGCCGTCGACGCCCGCGGCGCCACCAGCCTGATCACCTGGGAACCCTGGCTTTGGAGCGGAAACGGCGCCAACCAGCCCGCGTACGCCCTGGACCGCATCACCGCCGGTGACTTCGACTCCTACATCCAGGGCTGGGGCAACGCCCTGAAGACCTGGGGCAAGCCCGTCATGCTCCGCTTTGCCCACGAAATGAACGGCAACTGGTACCCCTGGGCTGAAGCTGCCAACGGCAACGGCGCCGGCGACTACGTCGCCGCGTGGCGCCACGTCCATGCCGTCGTCGCCGCCACCGGCGCCACCAACGTCCAGTGGGTCTGGAGCCCGAACGTCCCGTACTGGGGTTCCACGCCCCTGACCGGGCTCTACCCCGGCGCCGCCTACGTCAACGTCGTCGCCCTGGATGGCTACAACTGGGGAACTGCAGTGTCCTGGAGCTCCTGGACATCCCCGTCATCCCTGTTCGGCGATGGCCTTACCGCGCTCCGCAGCCTCGCGCCCGGCAAGCCGATCATCATCTCCGAGACGGCCTCCGCCGAAGCCGGCGGGTCCAAAGCCAACTGGAACACCGCCCTGGTCTCCTACCTGGCAGCGCAGTCCGACGTCACCGGCTTTGTCTGGTTCCACCACAACAAAGAAGTCGACTGGCGCATCAACAGCTCTACAACCTCGACGAACGCCCTCCGCACGGCCTTGGCGGCCCGCTGAACGCTAAGTCCGCGATACTACTGAGTCACCCCGCACCCGCTCTGCTGCGACGGGTGCGGGGTGACCGGTCGGAACCCAATGTTTGGAAGGGTCGCTCCGTGAACCACCAACTCGTCGTCAGGATCCTCACAACCCTGACCCTGATCCTGGGCGTGAACTACATGGTGTGGCGGTGGCTGTTCTCGGTGAACTGGTCCGCAGCCTGGATCAGCGTGCCGCTGGTTATGGTCGAAACCTACAGCCTCGTCGATGCCTTCCTCTTCGGGCTAACCATGTGGAAGCTGCGCGTACGCGACACCCCGCCTGCCCCACCCGAAGACCTCACGGTGGACGTGTTCATTACCACCTACAACGAGCCCATCGACCTCGTCATGACCACGGCCCTCGCCGCAAGCCGTATCAGCTACCCGCACAAGACCTGGATCCTGGACGACGGCGGCCGGCCTGCCATGAAAAGCGCTGCCGAATCAGCCGGCATCGGCTACATCACCCGCTCCCCCGACTGGGAGAACCACCGCCGGCACGCCAAGGCGGGTAACCTCAACAACGCGCTGGCCGCCACGCAGGGCGAGTTCCTCCTCATCCTGGACGCGGACCAGGTCCCGGAACCGGGAATCGTGCACAGCATGCTGGGTCACTTCGCCAACGAAAAGGTTGCCCTGGTGCAGACCCCACAGTGGTTCCACAATGTCACCGACGAGGACATCCTCGGCAGCCAGGCACCACTTTTCTACGGCCCGATCCAGCAGGGCAAGGACGGCTGGAACGCCGCGTTCTTCTGCGGTTCCAACGCCATGATCCGGCGCGAAGCCCTCATGCAGATCGGAATCACCGGCTATGTCCAGGGCGTCCGGACCACCGTCCGGCAAACCCTGAGAGCCGCCGACAAGGTCATCGCCAGAGCACGCACCGAACATGCAGCCACCGGACCCCACGTGTTCCAGGCACTCGAGGAAGTGGAAATGGCCGTCCGCAACGCCCGGAAGGACCTGCATGACAACAGGCCGGTCGCCAGCATCACGTATGACTTCCAGCGAAAGGTCGATGCCGCAGCCAGGAGCATCGTGACGGCCGATGTCGCATCGCTGCAGGCGGACCTGGACGAGATCGCCCGCCTCTCCGGAGACAACAGGACTGTCTTCATCGGCGACGCCACGATCGACAGACTGGCGCAGCGGGACTGGTCACCCATCGGCGCCATCAAATCGGTGCGCAAAATGGTCCAGGCACTGGACGTCGACCGATCCGACGAAGCCATACCCGTCATGCCGATGGCCACAAACTCAGTGACCGAGGACATGGCCACCTGCATGCGCCTCCACACACAGGGCTGGGAGAGCGTCTACCACCACGAGATCCAGGCCAAGGGTCTGGCACCGGAGGACCTCCGCACCATGCTGACCCAGCGGCTGCGCTGGGCGCAGGGCACGATGCAGGTGTTCTTTCGAGAAAACCCGCTCCTGCAGAATGGCCTCAGTGCAGGGCAGCGGCTCATGTACTTCTCCACGATGTGGAGCTACCTCTCCGGCTTCGCCGCCGTCGTCTACATCGCAGCCCCCATCATCTTCCTGTGCTTTGGAGTACTGCCGGTGGCTGCATTCAGCGTCGACTTCTTCGCCAGGCTGATCCCCTTCCTGGTGGTGAACCAGGTCCTGTTCTTCGTCGCCGCCCGCGGCAGGAAAACCTGGCGCGGACAGCAATACAGTATTGCCCTCTTCCCCATATGGATCAAAGCCTGCACGACGGCGGCCGCCAACGTCATCTTCGGCCGCGACCTCGGATTCGCGGTCACCCCGAAGACCCGCCAGGGTGACGGTCCGCCCTGGTCCCTGATACGCCCCCAACTCGTGGCCATCGCCGCCCTTGTCATCGCCGCCGTCACCGGGCTCATCCGGATGTTCGTCGGCGCCGGCGCACCCGCCGGAACCCTGGTCAACATCGCCTGGGTCGCCTTCGACCTCGTGCTCCTCAGCGTGATCATCCGAGCCGCCCTCTACAAGGGCTACACCCCCGACAGAAGACGGTGAGAAATGACTGCCGAACCACTCCAGATCCACGAGCTCCACGCCTGCGCGGACCCCGAATGCTTGGGGAAAGTCCACAACCTCCTGGCCGACATGTGGGACACTTCACCGGACGTGTCCGAACTGGACCGGGCAATGTTCGAAACCGCCGTCATCGAAATTGCTGCCAACATAATCCGGCACGGCAACGATGCGGGCAGCACCCTCTGCAATCTCACCCTCGAGGTCTACCCGGACCGCCTCGAAGCGCACCTCAGGGACGACGGTCTCATCGCCCACGTAAACATCGACGCGGCGACGATGCCGGATTCCTTCGCAGAAAGCGGCCGCGGCCTCGCACTGGCAAAGGCCGCAGTCGACATCCTCACGTACGAACGCCACCACGACAACAACATCTGGACACTCCGCCGCACAAGGTCCTGTTCCACCGAATCGGGTCTCCGATGAATCAGATGGTGGCTATTTTGCCGCCCCTAGATGTGCTTGAGCTTCAGAGCGCTTCTTCGTGACCATCTAGAAAAATCCCGGGCCCCGTTCAAGTGGCTGCGGCAGCAAGCGTCGCCATGGGGGATCCCTCCACCGGAGCATTTGCTTGGCGTCGTATTCAACTGGCCCTCGGCGTGGCCTGAGCGGTGACTTTCTCCGCGCCGTACTGGTCTGTACAACGGATGCCGACTCACGGGAGACTGACGCCATGCGCAACCTGACCTTCGCCATGAATGTGAGCGTGGACGGCTATATCGCCGCACCCGGCGACGACCTCGGCTGGAGCCTACCGAGCGACGAGCTGTTCCAATGGTGGTCCGAACGGGTGAGGGCGACGGGCCTGGCGCTGTACGGGCGCAAACTGTGGGAGACGATGAGTTCCCACTGGCCGACGGCCGACCAGCAGCCGGGGGCCACGCCTGCGCACATTGAGTACGCCCGCCGCTGGCGGGCCATGCCGAAAGTGGTGTTCTCGTCGACGACCAGCACCGTCGACTGGAACACCCGTTTGGTCACCGGCGACGCGGTCACCGAGATCATCCGGCTCAAGGCCGACGACGACGGCTCCAGGGACATCGCCGGTGCCACACTCGCCGCGGCGGCCATGCGGGCCGGGCTGATCGACGAGTACGTGATGGTCACCCATCCGGTCCTGGTGGGGGGCGGCACGCCGTTCTTCACAGCCCTGGACCACTGGGTGAACCTGAACCTGGTGGAGACCCGGACGTTTCCCGACGGTGTGATCCTGACCAGGTACGAGACTCGGCGCTGAGGTGGCTCCTCGCGAACAAAGCCAGCTGCGAGACCACAACGGATGCTGACAGCATCGTTACGTTCTGCATGCCAATTTCGGGTTGGCCACCGGGCTTACGGGCTAATGGCCGCGTTCTGCTCGCTCAATAATGCAAGGTCTAAACTGTCCCCCATGGGGGACAGCGATGACGTGATCTCTAGCGCGGAGCTGAGGTACGAGTTCACGGGCGGCGCCGTCAGTGACTACCAAGTCAAGGCCGGCCCGCCTTGGATTCGTCTCATCATTACGCCGCAGCATTTGGAGTTCCGCGGCCGTGGACTGCTCCGCCTCCTCCACCTTGGCCCTTGGATAGTGCCGCGCGGACAGGTCAAGGAGGTTTTCGCCAAGCAGCGACGGAACCTCTTCCCGCCAATAGTCTGGAATGTCGAGATCGTAACCACAGATCCGAGCGTGTGGTGGACCTTCTGGTCGCCACAACACGCCAAACCGATCCTGCTCTCAATGGAAAAATGCGGCTACCCCGTGGATTGGACTCACCGCAATTGGGCGGGGGTCCCCGTCGAGTGACCGTCAGGGGGTGAGGATCATCGATCTGCAGAGCCCACGAAAGCGAGAACACGTCCGTTACGGGTTCCTGAAGTGGACTGGTGGAGCCGTCTTGTCCCACGAAGACTTCATCCCCTGTGTACAGCCTCCAGCGTAAACGCCCGAGTGACGGACAACGCGGCAGATTCCAGCGGCGGACCATCCATTGGCCAACGATTCCGATTCATCGGCGAAAAGGAGATTCGAGTTGCCTGTAGATCAGCGCAAGGTTCGAAGAGCAGTCATGAGCGTGGTCGTTGGAATGCTCACCACATTCGTTCTCGCGCTCCTAGCCTATGGTTTTCGCGTGGGCGACGCCCTTATCGCAGTACTGTGGATCCTGCCGCTAAACCTCTATTTCGCCTACACCTACATGAGGAAGAAGTCCGACCCGTCCTGAGCTGCTTGCCCACGAACCTCCCGGGGTATGTGAGCAGAAACGTCCCGGTAGCCTTTGACTAAAGGACACCACCAGGGCGGTGAGACCCACTGATTGGACGACTTCGTATAGTCCTATGCGGTGCCCTCATGACCTTGTTTACGTGACTGCAGTAGAAGCCACTGCGGACTCCAAATCTGGGGCAGCAATGGCACCATCCGAGTAGCTCATCTTGATACGAAATCCGGCCAGATGATTTGCGTAATCGCCATTAAGAGGATGACTACCGCAGATATACACTTCCCAGCGCCCAGGCCACGGATCGTCCCGGTATCGACAAGCCATCCAAGCCCTGCAGTTTCCAGCCCTCGACCTCTGACGTTCTCCGCCCAAATTTCTGCTGTGCGTTCGAAATTTCTCCATGTCAGAAGACCGACTCCAAAGACAGAGGCCAGAAGCACTAGAACCGGAATGAGCAGGAGCAAATTGAAGGCGTACGGCCCGAGACGGAAACCAATGGAGATTAAAGCGCAGCCAAACGCGGCAACGGCTGAACCCGCCTGAATTATCCGCAACATGCGCACACGTTGTGGGAGGCGCCGGTGCTCAAATAACGCTCTGCGAAACCACCGCACTTCTTCCCCTCAATTCCAGATGGTGAGCGGCGAAGATCTGAAGCCTAAAGCTGAGTGCCCCGAGTAGAGCCTGAGTGCTACTAACGCATTGTCGCCTTCGGCGAGAGTGACGACGTTACCCGCTAATGGTGCCGACAGCACCATGCGTGGAAAGGGGCTGCGGATCCCGTAGGGGGAACTATTTATATGAGCTCCTAATCGCAGATTAGGTCCTTGAAACCACCATATCCAGGACCGCCTATGTATGCCCGTTGGCGTTCCCTGATTGGGACGGAACGTTGATTCGAACTTACTCCGCTGGGACCCATGGCGATTCATGAGCGTTGGTTCAGCTCCTTGCCCGATGGCCATGTGGTGTACCCCAAACGTCGCTCCTTCCTGTATGGCCGTGCCGCGATACTGCAGAGGACAACACTGGCGGCGCATTGCACCACTAACGCCGCTAGTACCGGTGGCGCCAGCCGTGCAATGGATCTGTCAGCCAAAGATGCAAAGGCTATGACTATGAGGATTCCCATGGCTATGAACACACCAATGATGAGGCGTCGGGTTATGCGCCACCAATACCCCGCCGTGGGCTGTACTGGCAGGGTGGACCATTGGTTTGGTGGGATAACCCTGATCGGCTCAGAATTGTCTGCGTTCCCTACTTGCATGGCGATTCACGCTCTCTCTTCTTGCTTCTGCCCGCTGACACCCAAACAGCCACAGTCATGCCAGCGTAAATTGCTCAAACCACTTACGTAAGTAGCTCCTAACGCCTCTGCCTAGGAAGGAGGGCCCGCTCAAGGTTGGGCTAGCGTGCGGCCGGAGCGACAATTATCGCTGCTAAACCCCTCGTTTGTCCCTGCTATACACAGCCACTGGTGCGAATCTGTGAGATCAGGGAAGCTAGGACACGATGATCAGCGTGATCCAATGGTCCCCCGATGTGGACGGAGAAATGCATGCAGCCGAAGTCACGTATGCCTCTGCCCCTGAAGGGGCTTGGCATACTACTGCCGGCCTCTTGATCCTGTTGGGACTGTGCTTGGTTACGGACTTCCGCCGATCAGTCGGCTGGCCTGGCCAGCACGCGAAAGAGAACGCATCTGTACTTTAATGCTGCCGCACCTGACGAGGGAGCATTTGGGGGCATTGGCGTTGGCGTTGCTGCACTGAGACTCGCAATAGGAATCGCCGTCTTCGCGAATATGCCGATCTGACTGTGAGACTCATTGCGGATCCATCAATCGCCCGGCAAGACGCCCGATAAGCGTTCCCTAAACGAGCAGTCCAACGGCGCGCCTGTTCACCACCAAGGTGGGTCACGGCAGGCTGAGACTATGTCGTATCCGGAATCAGAGAATTCAGCCGAAACGGTTGAGGTAACTCTTAGTGTCGGTGATTGGCAGATCATTGACGCGACCATTGATAACAGTGTTGACATTGCTGCAGAGAACGGCGACGATCGCGTGCTCGACCAAGGCCGGCGAGTCCGTAGTGCAGGCTGGGAGGCGGCGCGTCTTCATCCGAGAAGTGGGGAAGGGCTGGTCGGCTGGCCGCCCACAAACGATGAGTTCAGCATCGCGCTGCCAATGGCGGCGTGGCGGTTCGTTCTGGACGAACTGCACCGATGGGGCCGAGTTGAGGCCGAGTTGGAGGGCAGTGACCAGGAAAAGCCGGAGTCGAGGAGCTTTGCCATAGCCCGTTTCCTGGCGGAACGCATTGCAGGCTCCTCCTCAAAATCATGAGATGCCGAATCTTGACGCAGATAGTTCACCGCACGGCTACTAACCCGCCAAGAATTCAATATCTCCTCTGAGCCCTGGAAGTCCGGGATCGCATCCTTTGCCTCTCCTGAGGCTGAGGTTCCTATCCCACCCAAGTGTCTTATCCCTTACGTTCCGCCTGGATCGCGTCAAGGTCGCGGACGGCGAAGCGGTGGTGTTCCCATTCCTCGTGGAGGATCGTGTGCAGGCACTCGAGTGTGGTCACCATGTATTGCGGCTCATCGGGGGCTTCGTGCGTCCGGGCCAGGTCCACCGCGGTGACGCCGGCGAGGAACTCGCGCACCATGGCGACGCGGCCGGCCCGGACGTCGAGCACGTCATCATAGGACGGTGCGGCCGTGCTAAAGACCGACATGTCCAGGCCATCGCTCATACTCGACATTGGGTTGGCCAATTGGGTGGTAGGGCTGGTCCTTCTCCAGAATGCCCTTGCCCAGCCACTTGTCCGTCGCCATCACCAGGTGCCGGAGCGTCTGGGAAAAGGACCACTCGCCGTCGACCGATACGTTGACAGTGCCAGCAGGCAAGCCTGCGACGCGCTCCAGCGTGGCCGCCCACGTCCGCTCCAGCATGGCCCAGGCCTCGCGCAGGCCTTCAGGATCCCGGGCGTGCCTGGTTTCACGGCCGGGAAAGCGGCGATTGAGTTCGGCTTCCACGAAAGGAGCCACGTCCACGCCGTTGACCCGCAGGAAGCTCTTGCCTTCCAGGAGCCACGGCGCGTCGATGTCAGCACGCTCCACGTCCACGCCTCGCATCACGGAACCGGACAGATCACTTCGGACGATACGGGCCCCACGCAGGTTCACGTCAAAAATTGAGCACCCTGCAGGTCTTCGGATCCGGTGAAGGTCGCCATGCGCGTAACTCTTCCATGGAGGAACCGAGAGCATCAAGCATTACGGGGCCGCGCCGAAGGGTATGGCCCGGCACTGCCTTTCGCGGACCGAGTGCCGACAGCCCCTTCATACCAGCAGCTTCGCCACCAACTCGCCGCGACTGCCCACGCCCACTTTTCCGAACAGCGCCTTCAGGTGGTCGTGGACTGTGTGTGGGGAGATAAACAGGTGCCGGGCGATGTCCGCCGTCGTACTCCCGGACAGCACCTCCAGGCAGACGTCCCGCTCCCGGGCGGTGGCCCCGTAGGCCGCCAGCAGCAAGCTGACCAGGTCGTGCGTGGTGGCCGGTTCCACCGTGACCACCATCTGTTCAGGGTCGTCGCCCATGATGAGGCGGCTGGCCTGCAGCACCACCCAGGTGCCGCCTGCGTCGCGCATCCGCGCCCGTGCAGTCCCCGACGGCGCCGCGCGCGCCCGCGCCACCGCGGCATACAGCGTCATGCTGAACCGGCCGGGCGCCGCGTCCTCCACCTCGGCCAGCCAGGACGTCGCAGCGGGCGTTGCCGCCTGCAGTTCACCGTGCGGTCCGGCCAGGACAATCACGGGCCCGACGGCGGCGGGCCGGGCCTGGTGGGCGGCCCTCACCGCGATCCTGGTGGCCGCCGCCAGGGTCGCCGTCACGGCGTCGAGGAATTCCACCTCGCGGTCCGTGAAGTCATGGCCGGACTCGCGGAACAGGCTGCCCACGCCCCAGCATGCGTCGTCCACGCGGAACGCCGCGCGCAGCTCGTGGTCCAGGCCCAGCGGCAGCAGCAGGTCGTTGATCCGGATACTGCGGACCACTTCCCGGTGCGGTGCATCGGAAATCCTCGCGACAGGCCGCGGCCGCTGCAGCAACTCGGCGAACGTGTTGGGTTCCCGGCCGGTGTATTCGGACTCGGCGAAGCGGGCCGCATATTCGTCCGTGACCGGCCATGGACGCCAGTTGGTCACGGACGTCATCCCCAGGGATTCGGGGTCGACGCCGGCCCAGCAGGCCTGCTCGAACGGCACGGTTTGCCGCACAACAGCCATCGCGGACGCATACAGGTCGGCTACGTCCAGGCCGCCGGTAGCCAGTGCGGCGATCTCCCGCCGCGCACGCTCAGCGCGTTCCTCCCACATACATCCAGTATCCGATCGGCCCGGAGGACCGCAATCCCCCAAACCGGGGGTTAAGGGCCTCTCCCCAAACCCCCGGTGAGGGGATCGCGGCAGCGAGTGCCGGCGTCGTACTTTTCCTTCATGAACGCCGTAGCCCAGGTTTTCGCGGTGCTGGCCGCCGTGATCCACATCGCCGTATTTCCGCTGGAGAGCTTTTTTATGCACCGGCCGGGGGCGCAGAAGTTCCTCAGCACACCCCCGCAGAACGTGCCAGCCGTGATGATGTGGGCCATCCCCACGGGTTTCCGCAACCTCCTGATCGGACTGGGCGTCATCGCCGGCGTAGTGGCCGTGAACCTGGGGTACCTGGTGGTGGGCTACACGCTGGTGATCTACTGCTGCGCGAACATGGTGCTCGGCGGATCCACCATGCTGCTGGCGGACGCCCTGGGCCACTACCCCCGCAAGGGCGAAAGCATTCCAGGCACGCTCGGTGCAACGGTCCCGGCGCTGGTGGCGCTGGTCGCGCTGGCGTTCTAAGCGGCACTTGAAAGACGCAAAGATGCCGTGGATACCCTCAGGGAGAAGGTATCCACGGCATTCCTGTTAACTCAGAGCGTGCTAGCTCTCGCAGGCTACGCCGTCCTTATCGCGGTCAAGCGCGGGCCGGTAGCCGGCCTGCCCCGCAAAGATCGGAGCCACGCCGGCGGCCTTGGCAGCCGTGCAGTTGGCGTAATAGGCGGCGGCCGGTGCCGCTGGAGCAGGTGCCGGCACAACAGGGGCGGGGGCTGGTGCCACCGCTGCGGGAGGGGGAGCCACCGGTGCAGCTGCAACGGCGGGTGGGGGTGCTGGTGCGGGTGCGGGTGCTGGAGTCGGCGCTGCGGCTGGTGCCTGCTCGTTGGTCGGTGCGAGCTGGCCGGAGCAGTCGCCGAGGATCCTGGCCATCGCGTCGTGTTCCGCCTGGGTCACCCACAGGCTGTATGTGGCCTTCACCGAGATCTGCCGGGCAACGTACTCGCACCGGAAGCCTTTGTTCGGCGGCAGCCAGGTGGCCGCGTCGCCGTCGCCCTTTTTCATGTTGGTTGGGCCGTCCGTCGCCTGGAGGTTCAGAGGATCGTTGGCGAAGGCTGTCCGTTGTTCCGTGCTCAACTGCTGCGCGCCCTTCTGCCACGCGTCGCTGAGGGCAACAACATGGTCGATCTGGACCGCAGTGCTGGTGGAGGTGCCCCGGAGGAAGCTGATGCTGGTGCCCGTGTAGGGGTCTGCCAGCGTTCCGGACTGCACCTTGCACGGGACGCTGTTGGTGAAGGTGATGCCCGTCAGGTCGCGTTTAAGGGTGTCGTTCCGGGTGTCGCAGCCGTTCCGGTCAACGTCCGCCCAGGCCTGGCCGAACAGGGCACGGTCATATCCCGTCTTCGGTGCCCTGCCCTTGATCGGCAGGGTCGCGAGCAGGTCAATCGCCTTGGTGGCGAAGGCGGGCTGCGTCTTCGGAGCCGTGACGCTGACCCCATTCGCCACGAGGTAAGGCGTCTCGGGATCCAGCGGGGCGCCCGACGGCGGCGGCGAAGGCTTGGCGGCGTCAGTCGACTTGGCTGTGGCCGCCGAAGTTTCGTTCCAACCAGCCTGCGGCTCCTGCGTTGTGGTCCCCGGCGACCCGGCGGAACACCCGACAATGAATGCAAAGGAGGCCGCGACGGCGGCAACCCCTACCTTCCGCTTGGTGCCTGCGACGAACCTGGAGGCGCGTTGTTTCCTGGGCGGGCCATAATCCGACAAAAATTCCCCCAAATTAAAGAAGGGCCCGGCGGATAGCCGGGCCCTTTGCTTAAGCCAATATTGCTGCTGGTGAGGAGCCTATTTCTCAGACACCCGGCAAAACCGAATCTTCGGCGATCCTCGGGCAACGTTGATTGAGTCTTGAGCCGATCTTGATGGTGCCTGTCGCAGAAGAAATTCGGCACTTAACAATTGCTGGATGATGGGCAAATACCGGCTGGTGAGGTAGGCGCAACACCGAGTGCCGCCAGAACCCCAGCGCGCTGACCGCGGCCAACCGCTAGAGTGACACGTCGACGCCCCGCGCCGCCCACCCGGGGTGAGCGGGCGGGCGGCGCCGAGCGCCGGCGTCGTGCGTTCCTTGCTAGGTCCGCTGCGAAAGGCTGAGGATGTTTCCCTCGCTGTCCAGGAACCAGGCGCCCTTTCCCCATTCGTTGTCAACAACGCCGTTTTCCGTCTTCAGACCCGGCAGGTCGTACTCTTCGAAGGCGACGCCGCGGCCCCGCAGCTCCTCCATCTCGCGTTCAAGGTTGTCCGTGTCCCAGCCCATCTGCGTATTCTTGGCCGTCCCGGCATTGTCTGTCTGGTAAATGAGGAAGCTGGTTCCGTTGCCGCAGCGGTACAAAAGGCTGTCCTCCACCGTTTCGGCGGGTTCCATCCCCAGCTTGTCCCGGTAGAAATCCTTCGCCCTGTTGATGTCCTTCGCCGGAAGAACAGCCATGACCGTTGAATTGTTGAGCATGATGATTTCCTTTGGTGCGTTTTCCCGATGATGGCGCCGCTCTCCCCCGGTTCGGTCCCGGAACATCCTTGTCCGGTGCCGCGTGGCCGCCCGTTCCGCCGAAAGCCGGGGTGGCCACCTGGGACCCTGCAACGCCACGCCAGCCATCATCGGCGCGAGGGTCCCCGAAGCTCATGTGGCCATTATGGAGCCGAATTGCGGCGACGGAAATAGGTGATCCCTACTGCACTTGCGTGGGCTTCAAACCCTTGGCGTACGCAGCCTGCCCCACATGCTGGAGACAGTCGGCGATGGTGCTGACAAGCCGCACTCCCAAGGTCACGGGCGGGTCCCAGCGGGTATCGACGACGCGGTCCAAGGCCTCGTCGTCGACGGTCTGCAGGAAGTCCGCGGTCTGCCGGTGGACGGCGTCGTAGTACTCCAGCAGCAGCTCCGGGCTTGCCCTGACGGCGTCCACCTGCTCGGAGGAATGGCCGTAGCCCGTGTCACGGGCGCGAAGCGGCAGGTCGAAGCGGGCCACAAAGCCCTGCGCGGTCAACACCTGTTCGACATCGGCGGCTTCGGCAACTTGTGCGTCCTCCACCCGGCTGAGGTGCCAGATCAGCCAGGCGATGGAGTTCCCGGTGCCGGCCGGGCGCCTAACCAGGGACGCGTCGTCGAGCCCTTCCAGCGTGGATTCCACAGTTTCCCGGATCCGGCCGAAGGCGTCCAGCAGGAGTTCATTCGATTTCATCGGGTCCCTCTCAGTGCGCTTCTCTGGGCTGAACCCCATGCTTGCACGGAGGCGTGGCGCCGCATAGAGCGGGATAATGGAGGCCTCACCCATCAGCGCTGGGGGCGGCTGCTCTAAGGAATCGACCATGAGAAAAGTGAGCGTCACCAACAACGTGTCCCTGGACGGCGTCATGCAGGCGCCCGGACGCTTCGATGAGGATACCCGGGGAGGGTTCGAGCGCGGTGGCTGGGCCCTGCCCTACAACGACGAAGTCATGGGACGCGCCATGGGCGAGGGCATGGCGAAAACCGGCGCGCTTGTGCTGGGGCGGCGCACGTACGAGGACTTCGCCGGCTACTGGCCCCGCCAGACGGACAACCCCTTCACCGACCTCCTGGACAATATCCAAAAGTACGTTGCCTCGACCACGCTGACCGAGCCGCTGCCCTGGCAGAACTCCACCCTGCTTCAGGGTGATGCGGCGGATGCGCTGGCCAGGCTCAAGGAGCAGCCCGGGCCGGACATCGCCATCCTGGGCAGCGGGGAACTGATCCAGTCGCTGAGGGGCAGGCACCTCATCGACGAATATGTGCTGCTCATCCATCCGCTGATTCTGGGGACGGGCCGCCGACTGTTCCCGGACGGACCGGAGTCAGGGCTCCGGCTCACCAACAGCGTGACGACCACCACCGGCGTCGTGATTGCAACTTACGCGACCGTGTGACCGGACCCCGGACCTACTTTTGGATTTCCGCCCGGCGAAGGCGGACGATGTCCTCGAGCACGTCGTTGGGAAGCGGGTGGTCCGTGGTGAAGCGGATGGTGCCCTTGGACAGCGAGTATCCCTCCAGCCGGTCCGCGACGGCGTCAATCACCGCGGGCGAAAAGGGAAAGACGGAGAGGTGCTTGGCCGCTGCGACGACGCCGAGGAGGGGCTTCCCATCCAGCTTCAAGGCAGGCATCCCGTAGCTCATGCCCTCCTCGGCCTCCGGGACAAGGGTCCGGGCAACGGCGATCACGCGTTGCAGGGAGAGGCGCTCAGGCTCGGGCAAATCGGCCAGGGAATCATCAACGGTGCCCATGGCGCCCATTCTATTCCTGCCCATTCTGTTGGCGGCTGGGAGCGCCTAGAGTTTCGAAACAGGCTCAATCACAGAAACTGGCAAGCGAAGGGTGAATTGAAGCTATGGATTACGTTAAAGACCCCCGCGTTGACCAGTACATCGACGCCCTCCCTGCATGGCAGCAGGACATTTGCCGCAAGGTCCGCGACCTGGTCCATGCCGCCGACCCCGAGGTCCAGGAAACCATCAAACGGACCGTCCAGCCGTACTTCGTCCTGCAGGCCAACGTCATTGCCCTGCTCGCGGCGAAAGATCACGTCAACGTCTTCCTGTACGACGGCGGCATCACCCCTGACCCGCACAACATCATCACCGCGGGCCATGGCAACAAGACCGGCCGCATGATTTCGTACCACGAGGGCGAGCCGATGGACGAGGACGCGCTGGTGGAGATGTTCCGGGCGATCATCGCGAACAACCGCGCTGGCGGCTGGCGGAAGATCAAAGGCGGGCAGTAGAGGCGCTTCGCCACGTGGACCGGACACCTTGCCGCTGTGGACCTCAGCGGGAGGCCGCACATGATGGGCCAGACACTGTGAGTTGCCGGACATTACTTGTCTTCGACAACCCCTCGGGAGCATAATAGTTAGCAGAGCTAATTAGCAGTGCTAACTATCTGCGAGGACCCATGATCACCACCACAGCGACGGACCACGAGTCCGCGGACAACATTGAACCGGACATGCTGGCAATCGACCTTCGCACGGCCGTCATGCGAACGTCGCGGCGGCTCCGCATCGAGGCAACCGGCGATGTCATCACCCCGGGCCAGTACACGGTGCTCGCCCACCTCCGCACCGGATCCCAGACCCTGCGCGAACTAGCCGAAAGCGAACACGTACAGGCGCCGTCGATGACCCGGATCGTCAATGCGCTCACGGAACAGGGGTTCGTGTCACGATCCCCGCATCCGGAGGACGGCCGCCAGATCCAGATAGCCATCACTCCGGCGGGCGAAACCGTCCTGGCCGAGGCCCGCAGCCAACGGACCGTATGGCTGGCCCAGCGTGTCGCCGGGCTCAGCGAAGAGGACCGCCGAGTCCTGAGCCGGGCCGCACACATCATGCAGGAAATGAGCGCCAAATGAGCGCCATGTTCCGGGCACTGGAGAACCGTAACTACCGGATCTGGGCGGGCGGGGCGCTGGTCTCCAACGTCGGCACCTGGATGCAGCGGATCGCGCAGGACTGGCTGGTGCTGACAGTCCTCACCGACCACTCCGGCACCGCCGTCGGCATCACCACCGCGCTGCAGTTCTTGCCCAGCCTGCTTCTGGGCCCTTACGGCGGCGTCCTCGCGGACCGGTACCGCAAGCGCAGGATCCTGCTGTGGACCCAGGTGGCCATGGGCCTGTGCGGGCTTGCCATCGGACTCCTGGTGGTGACGGGCAACGCGCAGCTGTGGCATGCCTACCTGGCCGCACTCTGTCTCGGCCTCGCCAGCGCCATTGATGCACCCGCCCGCCAGGCGTTTGTGTCCGAACTCGTGGGGCGTGAACACCTCACCAATGCCGTGTCCCTGAACTCCGCATCCTTCAACACCGCCCGACTCACCGGACCTGCCATCGCCGGCGTGCTCATCGCCTGGGTGGGAACGGGACCGGTCTTCCTGCTCAACGCCGTGAGCTTCGCCGGCGTCATCATTTCGCTGTCGCGGATCCGGACCTCTGAATTGACCCTGGCCACCCCCGCAGCGCGCAGCAAGCATCCGGTAATGGACGGCCTGCGGTACGTCCGGCAGCGGCCGGACCTGGTGCTCATCCTCGTCATGGTCAGTGTCATCGGGGCCTTCGGCATGAACTTCGCCATCACCAACGCCCTGATGGCCACCGTGGAATTCCGGGCAGGCCCCGGGGAATTCGGGCTTCTCGGTTCCGTCATGGCCGTCGGGACACTCGCCGGTGCCCTGCTCGCCGCCCGCAGGTCAGGCCCGCGGCTGCGTTTCCTCCTGGGCGGGGCCCTCGGAGTAGGCGTCTTTTCGCTGCTGGCCAGCGCGTCGCCGTCGATCTGGCTCTACGCCGCCGTGCTGATACCACTGGGCCTGGCCTGCATCACTTTCCTGAACAGCTGCAACACCACCATCCAGCTCACGGTAGAGCCCCAGTTCCGCGGGCGCGTGCTTGCCCTGTACCTCGCCATCTTGCAGGGCGGGACTGCCCTGGGGGCGCCACTGTTGGGCTGGATCGGCACCGAATTCGGGGCCCGCTGGTCAGTGGCCGCGGCAGGTGCGATCGTGCTGCTGACCGGCCTGTTCGCGGTCATCGCCGTGAACCGCCGCAGCCCTCAGACGTTCCGGCAGCAGGTGCGGACCGCGTTTCCCGGACGCCGCGCCTCGGCCTGAGTTCACCCACTGCATCCTGGTCGGGGCGGGGCGCCCTACTTCCGCGGGGGCGCCGTCGAGCCTCGAACCACCAGCTCTGTTCCCAGCTCGATCCGCTGCGGCAGTTCCTCGTCCCCGTCCAGGTGCCGGAGCAACGCGCGCATGGCGGTCTCGGCCATCTGGACCACGGGCTGGCGGATGGTGGTCAGGCCCGGCTCGATCCACTCGGCCGCCGGGATGTCGTCAAAGCCGATGATGGACAGGTCCTCGGGAATCCGCAGTCCGGCGGTCCGGGCCGCGCGGTAAGCGCCCATGGCTTGGTCGTCGTTGCCGGTGAAGATCGCGGTGGGGCGGTCGTCCAAAGACAGCAGCTTCCGGGTCCCGGACTCGCCGGCCTCGATGGAGAAGTCGCCCGGGACCATCAGCGCCGGATCAACCGCGATCCCCGCCCGCCGCAGCGCCGAGACATAGCCGTCCTCGCGGGCGCTGCTGCACTGCAGGTCCTCGCGGCCGCCGATCATCCCGATCCGCCGGTGCCCCAGTTGCAGCAGGTGCTCGGTGGCCGAGTGCGCGCCGTCCCAGTTAGCCGCGCCCACGGTCATCAGGTCCGGCCCGGGCTGGCCCACCGGATCGATCAGCACCACCGGGATCCCCAGCGACTTGATCCGCTGGATCTGTTTGGCATCCAGCTGGTACACGGCCATCAGCAGCCCGTCCGACTTTCGCTCAGCTACGTTCGCCAGCCACGGCCGGATCCGTGAGCCGTCCATGTTCAGGCTGCTCACCACTGTGCCGTAGCCGGCCTCCTGCGCCACGCGCTCCACGCCCTCGATGATCTCCAGCGCCCACTCCGACCCCAGACCAGGGAACACCAGGTCGATTAGGCCGGCCTTCTGCCTCCGCTTGGCCGGGCGGCGGGCGTAGTCGCGCCGCGCGATGATCTCCTCCACCCGCGCCCGTGTTTCGGCCGCAACGTGGGCGTGGCCGTTCAGCACTTTGGAAACGGTGGGAACCGAGACCCCGGCCTCCCGGGCAATCTCACTGATTGTCGCGCGCCCGGTGTCCTGCTTGGTCACCATGTAACCCACCTTCCCGCCGGAGCACTCGCCCGGCCCTATGAGTTTTCGGAAAGTCCCCACGCCTGGATCCGGCCGCACATGCCGTAAATCCTGCGGGGTTTCCGTTTCCCCATGGTAGTCCGCGCATCCTGCAGATAGAAACTTTCGGCGATTTCCAGAGACTCCAACTGTTCCCGCGTCGCCGCCGCTTGCCGTTCCGCCCCCTGGGCCAGCATGTCCTGCCACTCGGAGGTCCGAAAACTAACCAGCCGGGCCGCCGCCGCATGGAACCCGGCCAACGCCCCGGGACCGGATTGCAGCACCGCCTCCTTCAGGGCAAAGTACCCCTCCAGCGCCAGGTCACGACGACGGCGCGCGGCCGCTTCTGCGTCCGGGTCACCGCCGTCGGCATCACTGGGTACCAGTGCCGCTGCCCGCCGGTACGCATCCACGTCCGCCAGGTGCGCGGGCGGGAACGTCATGACGGCGTCGCCGTTCTCCGGCAGGCCCGCATTCTGCATCACTACCAGGACGCGCAGGTCGCCCGAATCGTTGATGGCACGGTGGATGGTGCCCGGCGTGAACCACAGCACCACCCCCGGCTCCAGCGGCGTGGAGGTGAACCCGCGGGAGTCCAGCGTCTCCAGCCGGCCCCACCCCTGCTGCACCATGTACGCTTCCGCGGACGCCGTATGCAGGTGCGGGGTGCCGCCGGCCGCACCGTCCGCTGCGGGCCAGTCGTAGATGCTGACCTCGGACAGGGCGGTGGCTCCCGGGAACGTCGTGGCTGCCATATTCAGGACCAGGCCTGCAGGGCAGTCTTGGCGGCGCCGGCCAATTCGGCAGCGGACCGCTCGTCCACCTGCCCGTCGGAAATTACGACGGCGTAGCGGTACGTGAGCGGCTGACCCGCCTTCAACGGGACTACTTCGCTGAAGAACGGCGCGGATCCCAGGCACGCGAACATGGACGAGCGGGCGAACCACTGGTTCGGGGCGCCGGGGTTGGAGCCGTCCTCCACGAAGGTGATGGACGAGAACCGGCAGGTGTCATCGTGCCGGCCGGTGAAGGAGATCCATTCCGAGCGGGTTCCCATGAACTCGTCCTGCCCTGTACCGGCGTCGGAGCGGAACTGGCCTCCGGTGAAGGATCGAGGCCCGCGCCAGAACAGTCCGCCGTACCCGGCGTTGTCGCGGCCCTCGGTAGTGGGGCTGCCGATCTCGATGACGTCCGGCGAGATATTGGCCAGTTCGGTTTCGAAGAGCAGCACCCAGGCCGGGGTGGCCGGGACATCGAGGACCTGGACGCTGAAGCGGCGCTTCTCGGCGATGACCGGCGTCCCGTCCTGTGAACTCCACACGAGTTCCTCGGCCGCGGTGATCCCGGTTCCGGAGTCGTCGATGGCGGTGAAGGCCTCGTGGGTCATGGCGCCGTTGTTGTCCAGGTTCGCGTAGCCGGTGGCGCGGGTATAAGTGGCGCCGCCCCAGAAGTTGTCCTTGCCCACGTTGGGCAGGGCGAGTGAGAGGCCCTTGTGCCAGACGTGGTCCCACGGCCGGAAG
Organism: Pseudarthrobacter sp. CCNWLW217; assembly: GCF_037203985.1. Taxonomy (NCBI): domain Bacteria; kingdom Bacillati; phylum Actinomycetota; class Actinomycetes; order Micrococcales; family Micrococcaceae; genus Pseudarthrobacter; species Pseudarthrobacter sp. CCNWLW217. The sequence goes on along the minus strand of NZ_JBBCBT010000004.1, from coordinate 215,401 downwards.
ATGGTCACCTCGTCGCCGCCGAGGGTCCTGAGCGGGTGGAAGTAGGGGCGCGGGCTTTCGTACTGGTCATCCGTGGGCCTGTAGGTGTACGTGGCGATCTGCTGGCCACCGGCGGTGAAGGTGAGGGCTGCGCCGTCGTCGGAAAAGCTGAGCTGCGTGGCCGGGGTAGTGGTAACTGCGGGGCTGGTCATGGGTGTTTCCTAAAGGTTCAAGGGTGTTTGGTCAGGCGGCGGACGTGGCGGCGGGCGCGGTGGAATCGAGGACCCGGGTGCCCAGGCCCTCGCCGTCCATACCGGCGTAGAAGGGGTGGCCGGGCACGATCTCGCCCCGGCGGACGGGTGCGCCGGTGAAGGCGGAGGCATAGATCGCGGCAGCGAGCTCCAGCGTTTGCCGCGCGGAGTCCGCGCCGGCTGGGAGCGGCCTGCCGGCGTCGAGCGCGTCATACATGGCCAGGAACTGGGCCGAGTGTCCGCTTCCCCGTTCCAGCGGCTGCGCGTCCCACGCTCCCGTAACCGCGTCCTCGTGGCCCGGCGCCGGGGTGATGGTCCAGTTGTCCGTGGCGTAGCCGTACAGGTGGCTCAGTTCAACGGTGGCGAACTCGCAGTCGATCCGGATGTCCGAAGTTTCGCGCGGGGAGAGCAGCGAGTTGATGATGGTGGCAACGGCGCCGTTTTGGAACCGGACCAGCGCGGCGGACAGGTCCTCCGTGGAGGTGGCGCGGGCCTGCCGGGAGGCGATGGCGGTGACCTCCTGCCACGGGCCGAGCAGGTGGAGCAGGAGATCGAACTGGTGGATGCCGTGGCCCATGGTGGGGCCGCCGCCCTCCGCGTTCCAGGTGCCGCGCCAGGGCAGGTCCCAGTAGGTGTCCGGCCGGTACCAGAGCGTGTCACACCGGGCAACTAGCGGACGGCCGAACTCGCCGCCGCCGATGAGCGACTGCGCTGCAGCGGAGGCATCGCCGAAGCGGTGCTGGAAGACGCAGGAGAACTGCGCACCGCCTTGGATTTGGGCGGTTTCCAACCGGTCGAAGTCGGCCAGGGACAAGGCCGGCGGCTTCTCCGACAGCACGTGGACGCCCGCCGCCAGGCACTCGAGGGCCTGGTCGATGTGCATCATGGGCGGGGTGCAGAGGTGCACGATGTCCGGTTTGGCTTCTGCCAGCAGTTCGGTGAGGCTGAGGTAGCGCCCGGCGATGCCGTGCTGGTCCGCGAAGTTGTCCAGCCGGGCCTGGTCCACATCGCAGGCCGCCACGACTTCCGCCCGGCCGCCGGTCCGGGCCAAGTTGTCCGCGTGGACCGCGGCGATCCCGCCGGTGCCCACGATGGCCACTTTGTACGTCCGCATTTGAAATTCTCCGCCTTTGCAGTTCTTCACTGGATGGTGCCGGTCACTTTGATCACGGGCGGCCCGGAAAATCAGAAACTTTCATGACTTGGTCATTAGTTTCCGAAACCTTTGGGACTCCAATTCGGGCCGCCCTTCAACCGTAGGAAGCAAGATGCGCCGAAGTCAATGGTTTTTGTCCCCTAGAAACTAAATGCTGATTTCTGATAGTTTCTTAAAAACTGATTCCAATGTGAGGAGACGCCGTGAGCGGTGCCGCCGAGAAACAAGCACTCCCCCGTTCCGCCGGGCCGGAAACCGTTGAGCATCTCATCGCTGAGATGACGCTGGAAGAGAAGCTCGCCCAGCTGGTGGGTGTGTGGGTGAACGCGTCCACCGACGGCGACTCCGTGGCCCCGCTGCAGAACCAGATGGCCGGCGACGCCCGCTCCTGGGATGACGTGATCGCCAACGGCCTGGGCCAGATCACCCGGATGTACGGCACCACCCCGCTGGAACCGCTGGACGGAGCACGCCGGCTGGCAGCCGCGCAGGAGCAAATCATTGCTGCCTCCCGCTTCGGGATCCCCGCCCAGGTGCACGAGGAGTGCCTGGCCGGGCTGGCCGCCTGGAAAGCCACCGCCTTCCCCGTCCCCCTGGCCTGGGGCGCCACATTCAATCCCGCGCTGGTCCGCGAGATGGCCGGGCTGATCGGCGCGGACATGCGCGGGCTCGGCGTGCACCAGGGACTGGCGCCTGTGCTGGACGTGGTGCGCGACCTCCGCTGGGGCCGCGTGGAAGAGACCATCGGCGAGGACCCGTTCCTGGTGGGCACCGTGGCGTCCGCATATGTCCAGGGGCTTGAGGAGGCGGGCATTGTTGCCACGCTCAAGCACTTCGTGGGGTACTCCGCCTCGGTGGCCGGGCGCAACCACGCCCCGGTGTCCATGGGCCCGCGTGAGCTGGCCGACGTTATGCTGCCGCCGTTCGAAATGGCCATCAAGCACGGCGGCCCCCGCTCAGTGATGCACGCCTACACAGATGTCGACGGCGTCCCAGCCGCCGCCAACCAGGCCCTGCTCACCGGGCTGCTCCGCGATGAATGGGGTTTCGCGGGAACGGTGGTGGCCGACTACTTCGGCGTCGCCTTCCTCAATGTCACCCACGGCGTGGCCGCCGACCTCGGCGAGGCCGCAGCGCTGGCACTGACTGCGGGAGTCGACGTCGAACTTCCCACCGTGAACTGCTACGGAACGCCGCTGCTGCAGCGGATCCGCGACGGCGCGGTGGACGAGGCACTGGTTGATACCGCCCTCCGCCGCGTACTCACGCAGAAGCAGCAGGCCGGGCTGCTCTCTCCCGGCTTTGACCCTGCCCCGCCTGCCTTAACGGACGGCATCAACCTGGACCCGGCCGGGCACCGCGCGCTGGCCCGGACCATGGCGGCGCAGTCGCTGGTGCTGCTGAAAAACGGGACGCACGACGGCGGCGCGGCACTGCCGCTGCCCGCTGCGGCCGTGCGGTCGCTGGGTGTGGTGGGGCCGCTGGCGGAGGACCCGTTCGCGATGCTGGGCTGCTACTCGTTCGACGCTCATGTGGGCACCTCGCACCCGGACGTGCCGATGGGCATTTCCGTGTCCACCGTGGCCGAAGCCGCGGAACGCCGCTTTGAGGGAGTCGTTTCCGCCGCAACAGGGTCGTGCGAGGCCATTACGCCGGAGGAGATCTCCGAGGCCTGCCGGATCGCCGCGGCCGTGGACACGTGTGTGGTGGTGGTGGGCGACAACGCCGGGCTGTTCGGCCGAGGCACTTCCGGCGAGGGCAACGACGCCGAAGACCTTCGTCTCCCCGGCGACCAGTCCGCGATGCTGGACCAGGTGCTCGCCGCGGCCGCCGCTGCCGGCACGCGCACCATCCTCGTGGTCCTCAGCGGCCGTCCCTACGCCCTGGGCGGTTTCGCGGACCGCGCGGACGCCGTCGTGCAGGGATTCTTTCCCGGCGAGGAAGGTGCCGAGGCGCTATGGGACGTTCTCACCGGCGTCGTCAATTTTTCCGGGAAGCTTCCGGTGTCCGTGCCGCGGACCCCGGGTGGGCAGCCCGGCACGTACCTGCACAGCCGGCTGGCCGGTCCCAGTGGCGTGAGCGCACTGGACCCGTCGCCACTGTTCGGGTTCGGCCACGGTCTGTCCTACACCTCGTTTGAGTTTTCGGAGCATGTGGCGAGCGCCCCCACGGTGTCGACATCGGGCTCGGTGACGGTGGCCTGTACGGTGACCAATACCGGCGCGGTGGGCGGCGCCGAAGTGGTGCAACTGTACCTGGAGGACCCCGTGGGTGAGGTGGTGCGGCCGGTCCGCGAGCTGATCGGCTACGCGCGGGTGGACCTGGCTGCCGGCGCCTCCGCCGCGGTGGAGTTCACGGTGCACGCCGACCGGACGTCCTTCACAGGTGTGGACCTGAAACGCGTAGTGGCGCCCGGACTGGTCAAGCTCCACGTGTCCACATCAAGCGCGTCCGATGTCCACACGCACGAGATCATCCTGCACGGTCCGCGACGCGTCGTGGGTTTCGAGCGCGAGATGCTCACCCCCGTCGCGGTCACCCCGGCACCGATGGACTAAGCCAGCAGGCCTGTGGTGTATTTGGACTCGCAGCGCTAGGTCTCCTTGCGGGAATCTCAATGGGCTACCTGCCATATCTTTTGGGTGGCTGCTTGCTCTGGTTCCCTGGGTTTCTTCCAAGCACCGAAAGCTACCCTAGTGATGAACAGATGCATCAGCGTTGTCTTAGCTCTTACCCACCTGTCTGCTTCGGCTACGCCGACTCATCACATCCGAACAACGCCAGGCCTGTCTCGACGAAGCATGCCGACTGCTGACAGCAGCACCACGCTGAGGAACCTCCATCTGGTCCTCCGGTCCCCTCGCTGTGTGCCGTCGGCAAGGCCGGCGTGCGAGTCCATCGCCCGAAAAGCGGGCAGCGTCAGGATTTCGCCGCCCTGATAGCCCGGCGAACCGCCGCGCCCAGCACGGAGATCAGCGGAACCAGGCACACCAGGGTGACCACGGTATTGGGCCGGAAGGTGACGCTGCCGCCGTCGTTCCGGTAGACGCCCAGTGGCAGCACCATGCCGCCGCCCCCACCGCCGGACGCGCCGCCGTCGGCCTCGCCCTCCGCGCCGCCACCGAACCCGAACGTAACCAGGGCCACCGGGATGACCTCCTGCCCGCCCAACTGGACGGGATCGCCGTATGCCCTGGCGACGCCGACGTTCTTGAACGTGTCCACAAGGTTGGAGAAAGTATCAGTCATGCCTCCACCGTAGGCCCGGACGCCCTAGGACCGCCAGCGTCGCCGCGTTGCCTGACCTCTCGATTATCGATACTATCTAACTGTTAATCGACAGCCTAGGAGACCTCATGGGAAAGCTCACCGTCCTCGCCCTGCGCATCGTGATTGCGATGGTGCTTGCCGGTTCCCTGTTCGTTCAGGTGTGGATGATTCCGTTGGTCTCGACCGACCTCGTGGAGGCGGGCGCGCCCGATGGCCCACGCATTGCACTGCTTACCATCTTCGTTTTGGGCATCGCGTGCGTCCAGGTCACCGCAGTATGCGTGTGGCGCCTGCTCACCATGGTGCGCCGCGGGACGGTCTTCTCCCACGGAGCCTTTCGATATGTGGACATCATCTTCGGCGCGATCGCCTTCGCCTCATTATTGATGTTCGGGATCGCCGCCATCCTGGCGCCCGGCGAAACCGCGCCGGGCATCGTACTCCTGATCTGCGGAGCGTCCGTCATGATCGCCGGGGTTGCCCTGGTGGTGCTGGTGATGCGCACGTTGCTGGCCCAGGCGGTGGCACTGGATGCGCAGGCACACCACCTCCAGTCCGAGCTCGACGAGGTGATCTGATGCCCATCGTCGTCGACATCGATGTGATGCTGGCCAAGCGGAAGATGCCGGTGGGCACGCTCGCCGAACGTGTGGGAATCACCCCCGCCAACCTCGCGGTTCTCAAGAACGGCCGCGCCAAGGCGGTGCGGTTCACTACCCTCCAGGCGCTGTGCGAGGTGCTCGAATGCCAGCCCGGCGACCTGCTGCGCTGGGAACCGGAGGACTCCGCCTCACTTAACGCGGACGACGGCGGGCGGCCGCTTGCCGAGTCCAGCTAGCTGTATAGATCACGGACGTTAGTGCTGCGCGGGATAATGGAGGTATGACGGACCAGGACCATGAGCTGTGGGATGAGTTCGACAGGCTCAAACCCGCCGGCCGCGACCGCGTGGAGGGGTACCCCGGCGGACAGCCCGTGGGCTTTGGCTTCCGGACCGGCGTGCGCAGCGCCAGGGTAGCCCTTGGTTTCGCCGTGTACGCGCTGGTCCTTGGAACCGTCCTGGTCCTGCTGGGGGTCATCTACTTCATCAGCGAAAACCTGTGGCTGATGCTTGGACTGATGGCCGCGATCGAGGCCGTTTTCGTCTTTGCCTTCCTGCGACTGGTCCGCCAGGCCCGCAACCGGCGCTCCGCAAGCTAGCCGAGGGCCGGTCCGGGCCGGACCATCCGGAATTCCGGCAGGCTTTCCCATTCGGGCGGCAACTGCCCGCGTTTTCCGTCGGGCCGGAATCCATGCTTGAGGTAGAACGCCAGCGCACGGGGGTTGCCCTCAGCCACCCAGAGGTAGGCCGGGGAATCTCCAATGGCTGCGCGCAGCAGGGCCGCACCAAGTCCGGTGCCGTGCGTGCGCCTCAGTGCGTAGATCGAGTACAGCTCAAGCTCAACCGGCCCGTCCTCGTCGCGGCCCGGACCGGCGTCGGCCAATCCCACCACCTCTCCGTCGGCATCCAGGGCAATAATTCGCGGGTCCTGCACGTCCAGGTGGGGCCGCCGCCGTTCCACACGCTCGGGGATACTGGCTCGGCGTGTGCGGAAGAACTCCGGGGACAGCAAATGCGAGTAGCACTCCTCGTGGGCCAGCGTGTGCATCCGCACCACCGCTTCGGCGTCGTCGGGTGTGGCCTGGCGGAGCTGAAAGTCCATCGTCCCAGCCTAGGCCCGGCGCCGTTCGCGCCGCGACACGTCAGCCATTAACCCAACCGACCTTCCGGAGCCAGCCCGTGAGAACCGGCAGGACCACTGAGCTGTGCATCGCACCCAGGTGGTCGAGCCCGGGAAGAACCTGCACATCCCAGCCGGCAGCGATGAGTTCCTCCCCGTGCCTGGCCAGGGGTTCACCGATCCGAACCTGGACACCGCCCCATTGCGGGCTGTAGTCGATCTGGTCATCGGCCCCCGCGAACGCGAGCCGCGGCAGGTCACGGGGCAGGGCTGCGGCAGAGTCGTCGAAGTCCTGGAGTGCCTCGTAAAGGGTGACGAACTGGCGCGTTTGGCCCTCGGTGGTCTGGACGCCGGCAGAATCCCAGTCGCCCGGCTCGGCCTCGTCTGCTGGAACCCACGCTGGGTCCGGTTCCTGGGTGGACATCGCGTGCGCGGCGCGGGTGACGGCCAGCATGCTTTGGTACGGACCGTCCAACGGCGGAAATCCGCCCATGGCCAGGGCCCGGAGGCGGTCGGTGCGCAGGGCGAGCTGGAGTCCGCTCAATGCCAGCCAGGAGTAGCCGTAGTAGCCGAAAACCTCCGTGCTGGCGGCATCCGCGATGGCCAAAAAGTCAGCGGCGAGGTTGTCCGGTGTGAGCGTCTCCGCGGCCGGCTGCGCCATTCTGTGGCCCTCATAGTCAGCCACAATCACCCGGTTTGTTCCCGAAAGGCCGCGGACCAAAGCCGGCCCCAGGTCAGGGTCCCCGCCCCACTTACGCATGGTCTCGGCAGCGGCCGCTTCGAACGGCACCAGCCGGGCCGGCAACAGCAGCGCAGGCCCCTCGCCATGAATGGTAACGGGGATGATCGACCCGTCGTGGAGGACGGCCTCGGCAGTTTCAGCCATGTTGATCCCCTTTCAGGCGGCTTAGCTGGCCCGATTCTTTCGGCGTTTTGTTGCCCGCACCAGGCTCTTGATGAGGAAGATGAGCGCGATTCCCCAGAAGATGAAAGTCAGGATACCGCCCGCGCCGGCAAGAAAGTTCCCGTCGCCCTCAAATCCGAGCACTGTGGCATCTTCCGGGTCGGATTCCCGGTACACCACCGTGACCTCCTCGCCAACAACGGGATGCTGGTCATGATCCACCAGGACCCCGACCGAGTGGAAGCGCCCGTCGGCCGACTGAAACTCCACGTCGATCGTTCGCTTTGAGGCTTGGCGCGCATCGTTGAAGTCGACGATCGTTCCCATTGCACGTTGGCCGGTCCGCACCAACTCCGCATCAGCGTTGCCTAGATGGGTACCGATACCGATCATCACCGGGCCAAGGGCGAATAGAAAGACCAGAATCGCGATATTCACCACCGCTCCCCAGGCACTTTTGGTTTTGCTGTTCACGGTTGCGTTAGGCGAAGTCACGCACCCATTCTGCCGCAGCGCAAGTCAGCCAGTGACCGCGGGAACCAGCGATCCACGGAGCCATTCCTCGACTTCCCGCTGCGAACGCAGCCGGACGACGACCACATGCGGGTATTCGTTGACGAACTGCGGCATCAGCTCGACGTACTTCCACCGCGTCCGGATCGCCCAGCGGACGATATGGTCCCGGTCGGTGAAGAACGTCCTTAACGGCGCCTCACGGTTGCCGTTCCACAATTCTTCGCGGCGCACCCGACGGCGGACGGTTCGCCGCAGCACGCGCGGCAATGTCACGCGGGCAAAGGGAAAATCGAGCCAGACGAGGAGGTCCGCGCGCTCCGCCAGCAAATGCCGCGCGGCGTCGTACTGCCACTCCGTGGTCCACGTGTCCGCGCTGATGAACGAGCGCACGTCTGTGAGGAACTCCGGGCGCGGTGTCCAGTCCGGTCCATGGAAGATCGCGTCAATCTCCAGGTGCGGGCCTCCCGTAATCCCCGCAATCCGTCCGGCCAGCGTCGTCTTGCCAGCACCCGAGACCCCCGCCACGAGCACACGCTTCGGCTGGCGCGGAAGGGGTTCGTTGTAGGAGCGCATGAATCGACCCTAGTACCGGACCCGGCCCCTCCCGCCACGTGCAGTCCACGGCTACTCCCTTGCTACGCTCCGACCATGACTTCCCAGCCTGCGACTTCCGCCGATGACGTTACCCACCAACCAGCGCGCGTCCAGTTCGACGTGTTCCTGGACGAGCACCGCACGGCGCTCAGCGACTGCCTCAACGGGCTGACCGAGGAGCAGGCCCGCCGGTCGCTTGTCCTTTCCCGCACCACTCTGCTGGGCCTGGTGAAGCACGCGACCTTCGTCGAAAGGGTCTGGTTCGATGAGGCCATCACCTGCCGGCCACGCACCGAGATTGGTATTCCGGCGACACCGGACGAGTCGTTTATCCTCGACGACGGCGACACCATCGCCTCCGTCCAGCAGGCATACCGCGAAGCCTGCGGAGCATCCCGGCGCGCGGTCGCCTCCCTCGAGCTCGACGATCTGGTCCACGGCAACCGGCGGGGCCCGCTGCCGCTGCGCTGGGTCTATCTGCACACGCTGCGGGAGTTGGCTCAGCACTGCGGCCACGCTGACATCCTCCGCGAACAGATCCTTGGCCGGTAATATGGAATACCAAACGTGGCGTGCGTCTGGTATCTGAGACCTCAAGTTGGCTAACGACCTGGCACCACTCCTTGAGCTGGCCGTACTTTGGAATACCAAGTACCATATTTATCATCCGCTCACTCCCCCAGGCGGCCTTCCCCAAGGAGACAATGATGTGCCTTCATGACCACACTTCTGCGCCCGCCCTGCCAGCCAACCTCCCCCGCCGCGGCATCCTCGCTGGTGCCGCAGCCCTCGCCGGTATCTCAATGGCCAGTATCGCCGCCCAAATCGGCGGCGCTCCCGCTGCCCACGCCGCTGATCGGCCTTCGGGCCCCAACTACCACGGCAGCCCCCTGACCCACCCCGCCCTGATCATCGAGGGCGGCACCATCGTGGACCCCAAGACGGGCGAAGCTGTGGAAGACGGCGTCCTGGTGCTCGACGGCGGCAAGGTGGCCGCCGTCGGAAGCCGCGATGCAACCCTTAAGGCTGTTGCCGCCGTCGCCGGCCGCGCGCAGGTCCTGAACGCCACGGGCCGCTGGGTGCTCCCGGGCCTGATTGACGTACACGTCCACGCCAACGCGTTGGCCGATGCCCGCGCCATCCTGCAGGGCGGCGCCACGAGCGTCCGCAGCGGCTCCAGCAGTTTCTACCAGGACGTGGCCCTCGCCGCGCTTCCGGGCTGGGCCCCGGGCGTCTCCCCGCGCATGACGCCCGCCGGCCTGTTCATCTCCCCCGACCTCGGCGATTCGCTCCTGGCCGACCCCGACCTCGCGCCGCTGGCCACGCTCGCCGGCGGGGTTAAGGACCCCGCCGACCTGGCGTACCTGACCAGGGTCAACCTCAACCGCGGAGCCCAGGTCATCAAGACCCGGGCCAACCCCCGCGCCGGACTTCCGGAGCAGGACCCCCGCGAACTGGTCTACAACCAGGAGCAGCTCTCCGCAGTGGTCAAGGCGGCAAACGGCGCCGGTGTCCTCTGCCATGCCTACAGCGCGGAAGGCATCGACGGCGCCGTACGGGCCGGGGTGCGCAGCATCGAGCACGGCGTCTTCGTCAGCGAAGGCACTATCGCCGAGATGGCCCGCCGCGGAACCTACTTCACCCCCACCATGGACGCGATCACCTCCATGGCGGCGTCAGCCAACCCGATCCTCGCGGCACGCGGGCAGGAGTACACGCCCATCCTTCAGGCTGCCGTCCGCGCCGCGCACCAAGCAGGCGTGACGATCGTGGCCGGCACCGATTCCTTCGGAACCGATGTCACTCCCATCGGCAAGGAAGTGCGGCTTCTCGCCGAGGCGGGCCTTTCCCCGCTGGAGGCATTGCGGTCAGCCACTGTCCACGCCGCCCGGCTTTTGGGCCTCGGCGACGACGGCGGCCGGCTGGTCCGCGGTGGGTTCGCCGACGCGATCGTGGTGGACGCCGATCCGCTGGCCGACGCCTCCGCATTGGAGACGGTCAGCGTGGTGGTGGCCCAGGGAGCCATTGTCCGCAACGAACTCTAGGCCTGTAAAGACCCGAGTTGACTCATAAAAAACCTCCGCGGAGGCCGATACGTTGCCTCATTGGAAAACCTCCGGATGGGCAGGGTTGCCGGGGCCTGGCTGGCGGCGCGATTGTTGTGGCTGGGACTGACCATGGGTGAGCGCAGGGCAGTGACGAAGCATCTAGCGCTGCGGTACCGCTCGGCGGACCGGCTGGTGAAGGGGCAGATCCTCTCGGAGTTGGTGGACCTGACCGGCTGGCACCGCGACTATGCCCGGTCCGCGCTGCGCCAGGCTCTCAAGCCGCGTCGACCACGGACGGCACACCAGGGACGGAAGCCTGTCTACCCGGCGGACCTGCAACCGTCCCTGGTGTTGTGCTGGTCGGTACTTCGAGGCCCGGCGGGGAAGCTGCTGGCGGCCGCGACCGGCTACCTCGTCCCGATGCTGCGCGCCGAGCGGGTCCTGGTGATCACCGATGCTCAGGCGGAGCTGTTGGTGCGCATGAGCGCTCCCACACCAAGCCCGGGTCGCTGCTGAAGGCCCAGATCCCGATCCGGACCTGGGCCGAGTGGGACGACGCGGCGCCGGGTTTCGTGGAGATCGACCTGGTCGGCCATGAGGGCGGCAACAGCCAGGGCGAGTTCTGCTTCACGCTCACCGTCACCGACATCGCCACGGGCTGGACGGTGAACCGGTCCGTGCGCAACAAGGCCCAGAAGTGGGTCTTCGAAGCGATCCAACACGCCACCGCGGTGTTCCCCTTCCCGATTATCGGCATCGATTCCGATAACGGCAGCGAGTTCATCAACAACGAGATCTACCGGTACTGCCAGGAACACCAGATCACCTTCACCCGGTCCCGGCCGGGCAACAAGAACGACGCCGCGCACGTGGAGCAGAAGAACTGGTCCCGCGTCCGTGAACTCGTCGGCTACTACCGCTACGACACGGCCCGGCAGCTGGACCTGCTGAACCGGATCTGGGAACTCCGATCATCGCCATGAACGCCCAGTACAAGAAGATCCGACCGATGGCGCTCTCCCGCCAGATCTACGCACTCACCGCCGAACTCGAGACCATATCCCGGCACAAAGCCGGCACTGCACCCACGGCTACCACCATCCAGGAAGCCCGATCATGAACCGACGTTCCCGCGGAGGTTTTTCAATGAGGCAACGAAACGCGTTCCCGGAGGTATTGCAATGAGGCAACAGGGACCCTTGTAGATTCTTAACTGTCGACGGGACGCAAGCACGGTAGCTCGTCAGAGCCTTGAGCGACAACGGGTGTCTTCTGCTGTTCAACCATTCCATGATCATCAGTTGAGCCGGTGCACTGGTGGACAGACCCGTTGTGAAGCCGCGATCTAAATACGGTGCCCAGTAATACGATTGCGACCGCCAGAGCCGGGGCCACGATTCCGATTGGCAGGAATGCAACGGCCCCTGTTCGAGCCGGTATTCGAGATCGCAACACCTAATCTGGGCGGTTTCGCCACTCATTTTCGACGTGAGGCCCACTCAGTGCCCGTTTCCAGGATTAGGGTTTCACTGAAGGGCCTGGACCCTCACCCGTGAGTCCACATTAATCAACCTCGACGGAGTCTGCAGCCGATGAGGGCATGCCACTAATTCGATCAAATACAAAAAATCCAACTTACAACAAGATGGGGGATCGCAAATGAGGTTTAATTCTTTCAGAAGAATAACTGTTCCTCTCCTGGTTGCGACAGCACTGATTGGCACCTCGTCGGGCACTGCACTAGCCTCTCCGGACACATCGGACGCCAAGATTCCTAAAGTTGAGGTGAAGTCAGATTTCCGGTTTGATCAACCCATATTCCAAGACCAGAAGACTTTTGGAAGTGGACTGACTCCAGAACAGGCAACTGACCCTGACATCAAGGCACTGGAAGTGCGCCCATTGGCTGGATGCGGAGGAAGGCAGTCGTCAGCGCCGGTTGGAGGCGCCTTCTACCTTTCCCAGGATGGATGCTCGTACATTGGACTAAATTCGCTGGCGACGCGCTACTACTCTTGGCAACTCGCCCCGTTTGTCAATTCGAATGCATGTGTCAAGGCCCGGGGTTACAACCACACGAGTGCCGTTGTTTGGGTCTCTGCTGGCTGCGGTGGGAGCGGTGGAGTAAATGTTCCTTGGGGGAACGTCGCTTCAGTTGCTAAGGTCCAGCTCGCGTCGATGGGCACAACAGGAACTACCGTAGTTTGGTACTAGCCACCGAGACTTTTGAAGGAGTCTCGAAGAATTCACGCTGGGCGCGCTTTGGGCTTGTGGCTTCCGGCGCGGTCTGCGCCCTTGTCGTCGCAATTAGCGTTGCAGGTTTTCCGCGTCCCACCTCAGAGCCCATTGAACTCACGCAGGCAGACGCTGCGGAGCGGGTTCTTAATTGCAAGCATGCAACATATTTCGTGGATGACATTGCTTATTATGACTCGATGAACGGTTTAAGCTGCTTTCTAGGCGACGGTGAAGCTGTTCATATTCGCGTCTATGAAGCAGAAGGATCTGCACTGGTAGTCCTTCAGGATTGGGAACACATCTTGTCCCCGGAACGACAAGTCATTCATACAGATAAGTGGTTCGCTGTTGGCCCTCCCTTGCAGTTGGAGAAAATAAAGGCAAGATTTCGGACCTTCGATGGACCTTCAGCGTTCGTTCCCGAGAGCCCCCGGATCACACCAAGGCAGCCCCTGATGGGTGATTGCAGCTTTTTCCTCACTAGTTCCATAGTTGACGCTGCCGTCAATCCCACACAGTACAGTGCCACAATTTCTTTTCTTGACCAAAAATTTCTTGGTTCCAAAGACTTAATTGAATCGATCGTCGACTCCACAGTTGTCGAGCAAGTGAAGAAACGACAACGTGGACACCATATGGAACTGGATCAGTATTTGTCCGGTTTTTCTTCAAGAATTAAGCCCTTTTGCGCATCCAAGGTTCCCTAGGGGCCGACGTATAGTGAATTGGTGTGCCAACGAAAGGATAAAAGATGGCCGATATGCCCAAACGAACATTGCGCGCCGGAATCATCGTTGGGATCCTCGGAGTGCTGGCAATTACCCTCACTGCCCGGGTAGTTGAAAGAGCCGGTTTTACGCTAAACAACGCTCCAATGCTGGGCGAGATTATGTCGGTTCTCTGGCAACTGGTTACCGTCGGCTTCTTGCCATTTTCAGCGGCTCTTATCTCAGCTTCGCTCGTGATGCGACACATCGATGCGCACAACAAACCAAGAGAATCGCTCACGGTGGACCCGGAACACGAAGGGTGAGAGTCACAAATCACCCTTGTACTAGGCTGTCAAAGGCTCCTGCGATGTCGGTTCCTGCACCGTGAACCTTGCTTCGATGAGCGTCAGCAGCGGCCTCGAGTTCAGGCAGACCAGGAACATCGCCAGCCCGGCGACGAAGATCAGCAGCCCCGCGGTGGTGGCGGTCAGCAGGAACGCCGTGATGAACAGGATCCCGGCGTTGCCCAGCGACACCCTCTTCTGCGCGCCCAGGCAGTACAGCGAAAGACGGTAGACGTCCCGGGTGCGGAACGTGAACCGGGACAGCAGCAGCATGGCAGTCACACCGGCCGTCGCCACCAGGAGCCCCAGCCCCAGCAGCCCCACCCGTGCGGCTGACGGAGCGGGGTTCCCGGCGTCGAACGTTCCGGGCAGCAGCAGAAGATTGACGACGACGGCGGCCAGCACCGCGACATACGGCACCCAGACCGCGAGCGCCTGGCGGAAGTTGGTCCGGTAGCCGCGCACGAAGTCCCGGAACACCCCCGTCTCCTCCCCCGCCAGCAGGCGGTTGAACGCGTAGGCCGCGGCCACCAGCGACGGTCCCACCGGGACAAACGCCACCACCAGGAGCGCCGCCAGCAGGGCGGAACCACCTGCCAGGCTGGCGAGAACAGGCGCCAGAACAAGCAGGAGGTTCGCGAGGACCAGCAGTGCGTCGGCCACCATGACCCCGTAGACCGCTCCGGCCGCCCTGAACAGCGGACCGGAGCCGTACTCCGCTTTCTTCTGTGCCACGAACTGCCTTACTTCTTGCTGTTGTTCGCCTGATAGGCGTTGTATGCCTTGTTCGCCAACTCTACGTACTTGGACTGGCCCTTCGCGTCGAGCTCCTTCACGTAGGCGTCGAATTCGCTCAGGGGCCGCTGGCCCGTGATGAACTTCAGGGTGTTCTGCTTGACGTGGTCCTTCAGCGGGGTGAGCACCAGGGTGGCCTGCTCGCGGTCCACGTCACTGAACGGCACGGGCGGCGCCACGGGCTTGGGCTTCTTGGACTTCATGGCCTTCTGGAACGCCAGTTCCTCCTCGTTGAAGGTGGAGTGCAGCAGGTCGGTGGTGCCGCCGTAGGCGAAGTTGCCGCCGGAGAAGCCGTACTCCATGCGCAGGTCCTTGGTGCCCGCCGGGTTCAGGCCCTGGAAGTTGATGTCCTTGGCCAGGACGCGTTTGCCTCCCTCCTTCGTGAAGGTGGTGCCTTCCACGCCCCACTTGGAGAACTCCTGCCCGGCGTCGCTGTAGAACAGCCAGTCGATGAACTGGATCAGCGCCACAAAGCTGTCCTTGTCCTTTACTGACGAGTTCAGCATGATGCCGTTCTCCAGCCGCGAGCCGCCTATGACGTCGCCGGCCGGACCGCCGGGCACCGTAATCTTGCCTACCTTGAAGTTGCCCTTGCCCAGGGACTGCTCCATGGAGGTGCGGTACGTGATGATGTTCTGGGAGTTCGCGCTGATCACGAACGACTTGCCCGAGACGAACTTCTGAATGGCCGAATCGTCGGTCTGGGTGAAGCTCTCCGGGTCCATCAGCCCTTCGGCCACCAGCGAGTTGAAGTACTCCAGAAGCTCCTTGAACTGCTTGGTGCCGGCGCCGAACTCGAACTTCTTCTCCGACTCGGCGAAGTTCAGCCCGTCCACGAGGCCCCAGCCGGCCACGGTACCAAAGGCGTTGCCCGCAATGTTCAGCACGCTGTCACCCTTGAAGCGGTCGGAGAAGGGCACGACGTCGGGATAAGCCTTTTTGAGCGACCGCAGCACCTCGCGGAACTCATCCCAGGTCTTCGGCTCGGCGATGCCTTCCTTTTCCAGGATGTCCTTGCGGAACGCCACCGTGTAGTCCGGCCACAGCTCCTCATGCAGGCCCGGCAGCACGTAGTATTTGCCGTCCTCCTGGGTGAGCCCGGCGATCTCGGGCTCCAGCTTCCATTTCTTGACCTTGTCCTGGAAGTGCGGCATCAGGTCCACGTAGTCGCTGACCGGCAGCACTGCGCCGGAGGAGACGTAGGCCGATTCCTGGCCCGGGTAGGTCTTGGCGATGATCTCCGGGGCGTTGCCGGAGCTGATGAGCAGGCTGCGCTTCTGCTCATAGTCGCTGCTGGGCACGATGGTGGTCTCCAGTGTGACGTTGTTGTCCGAGGCCATCTTGGTGAACAGCAGCCAGTCCTTCTTGTACGGGTACGTTGGCTGGTCGCTGAAGAGGAAGCTGAACGTCAGCGGCGCCGTCGCCTTGAACGTATCCCCCACCCCGAAGCTGTCCATGGCGCCGGTGCGGGCCTTGGAGGTATCAATTTTGCTGCCGGAATCTGAATCACAACCGGCAACCACCAGGCCGAAGGCTGCGAGCGCTGACAGGCCGAGGAAGTCTCGTCTGCGGAACTCTGGTTTTGCAATCATGGGCTTTCCTTTCATAAGGGTTATTCCTTGACGGAGCCGAGCATGACGCCCGAAAAGAAGTACTTCTGGACGAACGGGTAGATGCACAGGATGGGGATGACGGTCAGGACGATGGTGACCGACTGGATGTTGGCGGCAATCTGGCCCACGTTTTCCGCGGTGCCGCCGGCGGAACCGGCCGTGGTGACGCCGGCGATCATGTTGCGAAGGTAGATGGTCACCGGGAACAGCTCCGGCTTGTCCAGGTACAGGAACGCCTGGAACCAGGAGTTCCAGTTGGACACGGCGTAGAACAGCACCATGGTGGCTACGATCGCCTTACTCAGCGGCAGCACCACCTTGAACAGCACGCCGTACTGGGTGAGGCCGTCGATGGCGGCGGCTTCCTCCAGTTCGCGGGGCATGTTTTCGAAGAACGACTTCATGATCAGCAGGTTGAAGACACTGATGGCGTTCGGCAGCACCACGGCCCAGATGGAGTCCCGCATGCCGAGCGAGCTGATCAGCACGTAATTGGGGATCAAGCCGCCGTTGAAGAACATGGTGAACACCGCGATGCCGATGAACACGCTGCGGCCCTTCAGGTCCCTCTTGGCGATGGCGTAGGCGAAGGATGTGGTCAGCACCATGGAGATGGCCGTGGCCACCACGGTGTACAGGACCGTGTTGCCATAGTTGTTCCAGAAGGTGGAGTCGGCCAGGATCAGCTTGTACGTCTCCACGTTGAAGCCCAGCGGGAACAGGTTCACCTGCCCGGCGTTGATGAACCCTTCGCTGGAGAACGACTGGGCCACGATGTTCAGGAACGGATACACCGTCAGGAACACCACCAGCAGCAGGAAGGCCAGGTTGACCACCCGGAACACCCGCATGCCGCGGGAGACTTTCATGTCCTTGACCAGCACGCCGGTTTCCTTCCTCGCTGCCTTCGAACCCGCCCTGTTAAGGAGTGCTTCCTTCATGACTGCCCCTTTCACCACAGGCTCGTTCCGGCGAGTCGCTTGGAGATGGCGTTCGCGGAGAGGATCAGCGTGAGGCCGATGACGGATTCGAACATTCCGATCGCGGCCGCGTAGCTGAAGTTGGACGATTCCAGGCCCACCCGGTACAGGTAGGTGGAGATGACATCGGAGGTTTCGTAGTTCAGCGGGTTGTAGATCAGCAGGATCTTTTCGAAGCCCACGGCCATGAACGTGCCGATGTTCAGGATCAGCAACGTGATGATGGTGGGCCGGATGGCCGGCAGCGTCACGTGCCAGGTCTGCTGCCAGCGGTTGGCGCCATCGATCCGTGCCGCCTCATACAGCGACTCGTCCACCCGGGTCAGGGCGGCCAGGTAGAGGATGGCGCCCCAGCCCATGGTCTGCCAGACCTCGGAGCTGATGTACATAGGCCGGAACCAGGATGCGTCCTGGGTGAAGTTCACTGTGGTGCCAAACAGGGATTCCGCGATCTGGTTCACCGTGCCGGTCATCGAGAAGTTCTGCAGGATCATGCCGGCGATGATCACTACGGACATAAAGTGCGGCAGGTACGCGACGGTCTGGACGAACTTCTTGAATTTCTGTGACCGAAGCTCATTGAGCATCAGCGCGAAGATGATGGGCATCGGGAAGCAGAACAGCAGCGTCAGCACACCCAGCACAATCGTGTTCTGGAACGCTTGCCAGAAGCTGGGATCGTTGATGAACAGGGTGACGTACTTCAGCCCCACCCATTTCTCGCCGAAGATGCTGCCGCCGGGCTGGAACTGCCGGAACGCGATCACGTTGCCGGCCATCGGCAGGTAGCGGAACACCGCGAAGTAAAGCAGCGGCAGCGCCACCAGGGTGTACAGCCGCCAGTCCCGCTTGAGGGCCAGCTTCCCGCCGTTGGGCTTGTTCCGCGGCTTGGTGCCGGGCGGGTCCGCGGTGACCGCCTCGGGAGGTACTTCCAGTTGAATGGCCATGGTATTTCCTCCTATCGGATGGTTTCTGCGGGCACGGTTTCTGTGGGGATTTCTTCCAGGACGAGGACGCCGTTGGCGGCGAGCTCCACGGTTCCCTGGAGCCGTGTGCCAGTGATGCGGTCGGTGCCGCCAGCCTTCACATCCACGCTGACGGGGGCGTCGTTGTGGTTCAGGACAAGCAAGTAGCTGCCCCGGTTGCCGGTTCGACGGCGGACCTGGACTCCCAGCGGAGCGTCCAATTCCGCACGGATCCCGGCGGCCGCACGTTCGACGGCGAGCAACTCCTCCAGAAAGGTGCTGTCCACCCGGGCGGACAAGTAGACGGCGGTGCCCTGGCCGAAGGTGTTGCGGGTGACGGCCGGTGAGCCAGAAAGCCTTCCAGACGCATAGCTGGCGAGGACCTCGGCTGTTTCGGTGTGCAGGTGCTCAGTCCAGTAACTGGCGGAGGCGGTGCCGCCGTCGGCCGTTGAAAGCTTGACCTCCTCACCCTCTCCGGCGAGCGGATGCAGTTCCTCGCTCCACGCGCCGAGCACGTTCCGGAGGGCGCCCGGGTAGCCGCCGAGGCGGATGGTGTTGTCCGGGTCCACAATGCCGGAGAGGTAGCTGGCCACCAGCCGGCCGCCGTCGGACACGTAGTCCTCGACGCGCTGCGCCGCCTGGTCCGAAAGCAGGTACGACGCCGGGAGGACCACCAAGCCGTACTGGCTAAGGTCTGATGCGGTGTTGACGAAGTCCACCGGAATGTTGGCATCGAAAAAGGGCCGGTAGAGGCGGAGGACCTCCTGCGTATAGCTCAGGTCCGAGCGCGGCGAGTTGCCCAGTTCCAGTGCCCACCAGCAGTCCCAGTCGAAGACGATTGCCACCTTGGCGGCGGAGCGGGTGCCGGTAATGCCGCCGAGCCCTTTGAGTTCCTGGCCGAGTTGGCAGACTTCGCGGAAGACGCGGGTGTTGGGGCCGGCATGGTTGACCATGCCCGAGTGGTAGCGTTCCGCGCCGCCCTTGGCTTGGCGCCACTGGAAAAAGAGGATGGAATCCGCGCCCTGCGCAATGGCCTGGTACGAGCCCAGCCGCATCTTGCCAGGGAGCTTGGAGACGTTGACGGACCACTGGCTGACCGCCGCGGTGGCCTGTTCCATGACCAGCCAGGGCTGGCCTTTTCGGAGCGACCGCATGAGGTCGAAGTTCAATGCGGCGGCCACGTGGGCGTCGGCTTCGCGCGGGTCCGGGTAGATATCCAGCGCGGCAGCGTCCTCTTCCGCGGCCCAGGCCCAGTAGTCGTTGTTTTTGTAGAAGCGCATGAAGTTGGTGACGATTGGCAGGTCCGGGGTGTGCCCGCGCAGGATGTCCCGCTCCGCCTTGTAGTGCTCCAGCATGGAGTCCGAAGTGAAGCGGTGGTAGTCCAAGCGGCGGGAGGGGTTGGACCAGGTGCGGGGCTGGGCCGGGGCGCTGACCTGGCTCCAGTCCGAGTAAACCTGGCCCCACACGTCGGTGCTCCAGGCCTGGTTAAGTTCGGTCAGGTCGGTGTACTTGCGCTGCAGCCATTCCCGGAACGCGCGGTCTGCGTGCGGGCCGTAGGAAACGGGGCCGTATTCATTGTTCACGTGCCACATGCAGAGCGCCGGGTGCTGGGCGTACCGCTCCCCCATCTTCTCGGCCATTGCCAGGGACTTTTCGCGGTAGGCGGGGTGGGAGACGTCGAAGTGCTGGCGCGAGCCGAAACCGAAGGTGGTGCCGTCCGCCATGACTGGAAGGATGTCCGGGTGCTGAGCGATCAGCCAGGCCGGCGGTACGGCATCCGGGGTTGCCAGGTCTACGCCGATGCCGTTGGAATGCATAAGGTCCATGACCTCGTCCAGCCAGCCGAAGTCGTACACGCAGTCGGCGGTTTCGAGCCGGCTCCAGGAGAAGACGGCCAGCGTGACCAGGTTGACGCCAGCTTCCTTCATGAGGCGGACGTCCTCTTGCCAGACCTCGCGCGGCCACTGTTCCGGGTTGTAGTCGCCGCCGTAGGCAATGCCGCCGAGGCGTTCGTGCAGGTGTTTCAGGCGGTCTTCGGCCGTGCTGTGTGGCTCGCTGGTCATCATTGTCCTTTGGTTGGCACGTCGGCCGCGTGGTTCCAACCCTGCGACCTGCATCACACGTAGAAAGTATCGTAAACTTTACGCAATAACAACACTTTGGATAGCGTATTCCACTACCACTTTGGCAGGGAAGGGTGGGCAGCGGTCGCGACAAGGGCCTTTTGAAGCATTATCTGGCTACGTTGGATCGGTTCTTGTCACGTACAGGCGCTTGTTGTTTCCGGAGAGCGATAGAAACTATCGGAAATGCTCGACTGCACGCAATGTGGCAGCCCCTGCACAAAGCGAAAGGCCGCGACGTCGCATTTCTGCCACCATCGCGGCCTTCCCGGCATTAGGCGTGCGCTCCCGCCCAGTTGCTCCGGCGGGCACCTCGGCCCATGCCGCGAGAATCAGCGCGGATACAAGAAACTCCGCGGCCTAGGACGTGCCGAGCCGGGACAAACTGGGAAGGAACGCACGCGCGTTCAGGAAAGCGCCTCGCAGATGTCGAAACTTGTCCCGGAGGTTTCCAAAGACAGGAACGTATTGGTTCCATCAGCGGTCAGTGTGTACTCGACCCTCCCGTGGTACAGCGTGGCACTTGGCCCTTTTGGAGTGTCGCTTGGGAAGAGAATGATGCCCACAGCCCCCCTGTCCGTCACGGAGGTTGTGCCATCCGGGTTGGTGACGGCGGTCCGGTTGGAGCCGGTGGCCCTGAAGACGATCTCCGCGCCGGTGTCGTCGTTGACGAAAGTCAGGGTGTATCCCTTCCCGGTAGTGAGGACGCGAACCGGGTCGCCGTTCCTGTCAACAAAAGTCCGAACTTTCGACGACGCACCGGTTGCTTCGATGCCCAAGGCAAAGTCGGGGCAGCCCTCCCCCGCGGGCAAGACCAGATCGGGAGGGAAGTCAGGCGGGGTGTCACCAGGTATTGGGGCCAGCGCATTGGCCCCTGCAGGGAGCGCCAACAATGCTGCGGCAAGGACGGCGATGGGCGCGAGACGGCGGACTGGGGCGTTTTTCATGGCTTCTCCAGGGGTGGGCGGCATTCTGGGCCGCGCAAATAACGAGCACAGCCAAAGGCTGCGCAACGAGCGTCCGCGAAAGATCCGCAGCGCTCTTACGCAGGTTCGGCCCCCTTTGCCGCACCTGGACACGGCGACGAAACAACAGTTACAGGCTCAGCCTGCACCGCAGAGCCTACTCAGGGCCCACGCGGAGTCAACACTCAGTTAGTGGAGGACCGGCTCCATTTGCTAGCCATGCTGCGTGGTGCAAACCATTGACATGTGACCGTTTGGTCACCTATTTTATCCCTATGGACGCCGTCTTCAAGGCACTCTCCGACCCCACCCGCCGGGACCTGCTCGATGAGCTCTTCCGCGAGGACGGGCAGTCGCTGGGCGCACTTGGGGCCAGGTTCGAAATGTCCCGCTTCGGGATCGCCAAGCACCTCAAGCTGCTGGAGGAAGCCGGCCTGGTGGTGACCCGCCGTCGGGGCCGGCAGAAACTGCACTTCCTGAATCCGGTGCCCATCCGCCTCATCCACGACCGCTGGGTGAGCAAGTACTCCGAACCATGGGCCGCTGCCCTCAGCGACCTCAAATCCAGATTGGAAAGTCCCATGGAAAAAATCTTCGAAATCTACATCAAAACCACCCCGGAACGGCTCTGGGAGGCCATCACCAACAGCGAGATCCGCAGCAAATACCAGTTTGGAATGAACATCAGCTCAGACTGGACTCCGGGGTCCCGGTTCGAGATGTCACCCAACGGCGGGGACCTCCTGGGCGAAGGCGAGAACAAGGAGGTGGACCCTCCGCGGAAGCTCGTCCAGACCATGCGCGCCCTGTGGGGCGAGGACGTCAAGGCCGAAGGCTGGTCCACCATCACCTGGGAAATCGAACCTGTGGGCGATTCCTGCCACCTCACCGTCACCCACAGCGACCTGCGTGAAGGCGCCAACGAACAGCTCTACGGTGGCTGGCCAATGATCCTCTCCGGCCTTAAGACGTGGCTTGAGACGGGAGAGAAACTCACCACACCGGGTTCGCTCATGTACACCTAATCCGCTCCTGGGAGTTTTTGTCCAGAGACGGCGACTTCACGGCCTTCTTGGTCGCTGTGTCTGGACAAAAACTCCTGTGATATTGCCGTCACGAGGCATAGCCTGAAAGCACCCGGCAGTGCCGAGCGACACGATTGCCGGCCGGAACCAACACGGGGGCCGGAACCAACACTGGGCGTCAGGAGGCGGAGGCGATGGCTTCCATGGAGGGAACCGTGGCGCTGGTGACAGGTGCGGCGGGCGGCCTGGGACAAGCCGTGGCAACCGGGCTTGCCCGCGAAGGGGCGCTGGTTGTGGTGGTGGGGCGCTCCGCTTCGCGGGCCGAAGAGGCAATGAAGGGCATTCGCTCGCGCGTTCAGGACGCCCAGCTTGAGCCGGTGGTATGCGACCTCTCCCTTCAATCCTCGATCCATGCGGCGACCACTGACTTCCTGTCCCGCCATGACCGGCTGGACGTGCTGGTCAACGCGGCGGGCGTGTTCCGCAAGGAACGCCATCTAACCCCCGACGGGCTCGAACTGACCTTCGCTACCAACGTGATGGCTTACTTCCTCCTGACCCGGCTTCTGCTGGACGCACTCAGGAACGCTGCCGTGGCTGGACGGGAGAACACAGGAACAGCCGCACGGCCTGCTGCGGGGCCGCGCACGTCCCGCATCGTGAACATCGCGTCCAGATACGGCAACGCCAAGCTCGACTTTGACGACCTTCAAACTGCGAAGGGCAAGTACAGCTACCTTCGCTCGACACCACCCACCATGCTGGCACGCGTCCTCTTGACCCAGGAATTCGCCGAGCAAATCCGCGGCTCCGGCGTGGTGGCAAACGCCGCCCATCCGGGATTGGTCAAGAACACGGCGCTGCTGCAGGACGTCGGCGGGCCGTTCCGCTGGATCACGAACACGTTCGGTGCCCCCGCCGAAAAAGCGGCCGACACACCACTTTGGCTCGCCACCGCCAATGAAACAGCGGCGGTCACCGGAAAGCTATGGACGAAGCGCAAAGAACTTCCGACGCCGGGCATGGGCTCGGACCCGGAAGCCCGCCAGAGGCTCTGGAACGCGTGCTCCCGCCTCGCCGGACTCACCTGACCATGCTTCGCTAGGGGCTTGCCTGGCCGGCCACTGACAATGCAACGACGGCGATGGTCAGCATGGGCACTACGCACAGCACAGTGAACGGCCACCAAGTGCCCACACGGTTGTTCGCTCCCCTCTGACGGAGGGCCAGGAGAAGGGACGGGGCAAAGAACGGAAGGTGGAATGCGGCGAAGATGGCGGCGGCAATAAATACGTCGCCCTCATAGCAACCGGATCCCAGCGTCTCCCGGGTGCACTCCATCCGGCTGGGGTACTCACCCGCAGTGATTCCGAACAATGCCGCGGCGGGCCAACTCACCACCGCCCCCACCAATCCGAGAATGGCTGCACCCACCGAGGTCCTTGTTCTCCGCTTTGCGTGCTGGTCCATCGGCCTCCGTTCCGGGCACAGCATCCCCCGGAGGCTTAGTCAAGACTAGCCACGCGGCTGGGGACCCTGATCACCGCTTTGTCCGGTACGGAGGAAGCCGTCCCAGCCGCGGGGCCGTATTTTGCGGACAACAACCATTTCCCAAGCACCAAAGAGCACACCCAGGACCACGGCAACCACGCCAGCCGTGAACCACCCGTCCCGGCCGAAGATCATCAACACGACGCCCACAAAGCACAGGCCCTTTGCAGCTATGTCCAGATACAAAGGTCCTCTCAGGAACTCCATACCTCCACGATATGCCCCTGCAGACAGGTGTGATGGACCCGCTCACGATTTATGGGATCGCCGCTCCCGGCTGATGCAAAAGCACAGTGGCGATGCCCCTGGGGGCATCGCCACTCCGCCTTGCCGGAGATGTTGGACGTTGGCTGTGTTGGCACTACCCCAGCAGGGTAGTGATCAGCCTGACCGAAGAGGCGATGATCGCGATGAGTCCGATCGCCCCGAAGAGGTTATGCCACCACTTATTCCGCAGGTCACCCATGACAGAGCGCTTGTTGGCCATGATGACGATCAGGATGCCCAGAAGCGGTGCGATGAGGACCGTCAGTGACTGAGCTATGACAATCAGGGCTACCGGGGATGCTTGGAACGACAAGGTAATGATCAGCCCGAAAGCCAGGATGATGCCGGTGACAATGCGGGCGGCAGCTGAACCAGCCTTGGCGCCGCGTCCGAGGGCGTCGGAGAGCATGGTGCCGCCGGCCGTTGCGTTGGCGATCATGGAGGAGAACGCTGCACCGGACAAGCCCAGGGCGAACAGCATGGAACCCACAGGCCCGGCCAGTGGGGCGAAGACCGAGGCGAGGGCGTTGATCGTTCCGGCCTCGGCGCCGGTCTTGCCGAGTACGGCCGCGGCAACCATGATGACGAGTGCGGTCATGATGCCAGGGGCAACGATGCCCGGGATGGTGTCAACGAGGGTGATGTCCCGGTAGTCCGCCTGCGTACGGCGGTTTTCCTTGATGCCGTAGGACGTGTAGAAGGCTGCGTTGATGGAGAAGTTTGTGCCGACCAGTGCCACGATGAGGATCTCGCTTCCCGGAGGCAACTGCGGGACCATCCCCTCCAGGGACCTGTACCAGTCGGGCTGGGCAACGATGGTGCTGGCGATGAAGGCGATACCCATCAGGACAACGATGGCCAAGAGGGCTTTTTCGACGATGCCGTAGACGTTTTTGAACGCCAGGACGAAGGCGACGGCGGCGGTACAGACAACCGTCCAGAGGACAGGTGAGCCACCGAAGACCAGGGACAATCCCAGGCCCGAACCCACTGCGTTCCCGACCGAGAACATCAGGGTGATACCGAAGACGCCGAAGCCGGCGAGGATCCCCACCCACTTCCCGAGGCTGTCCTTGATGGAGGTGATCAACGACGTCGGAGTGGAAATGCCGAGCCGGACGCTCATGTCCGTGAAGAAGATCATGAGGATGGTGGAGACGGCAATGACCCAGACGAGGGTGTAGTCGAACCGGCTGCCGGCCTGGACGGCGGTAGTGAGGTTTCCCGGACCGAACTGCCAGGCCCCCACCACGAAGGCCGGGCCCATGAGTGCCAGGTAGCCGAGGAAAGTTCTGCGTTTGGCAGGTGGTTTGGAAAGGGAAGTGCTTTCGGGGGTGACCATCTGACCTCGCTGTTCGTCCAGGGTATGGATGGTCCTATTCTGCTCGCGCATTGCGAGTCCTCCTTCTCCAGCTTCAGTGCTGGGGGTCGTCGTTGACCAGGGTGGAGAGTGAAAGTTGGGGCCGGGATGGCGGGCGGTACCCGCCATCCCGAGAGATCCTGGGATCAGGCCGTGCTGGATCAGGCAGCGCTGGTCAGGCAGGGACGGTGACGCTGCCGAGGTTGGCTGACTTGAGGGCCAAGGCGATTTCCGCGCCGGCGCCCTCGGCGAGGGGAAGCAGCGGCGGGCGGACAGTGGCGTGGTCCAGGATGCCGCGGACTACGAGGCCTTCCTTGAGGGCGACGGTGCCTTCCATGTGCGAACCACGGTGGTAGACGTTCTTAGTGACCGGCAGGAGACGGTCGTGGATGGCGCGGGCGGCGGCATAGTCCTTGGCCTTACCGGCGGCGATGAGCTCAACCAGCGGCTCCGGCGCGAGTCCGCCGTAGCCTACCAGGGCGCCGTCGACGTCGAACATGGTGTGCAGCAGGTACTCGTCGTGGCAGGTCAGGATCTGCAGGTCCGGGTAGGTTGCCCGCAGGACGGGGATTTCTGTATCCCAGCGCTTCATGTTCCGGACGCCGTTCTTGGTGGCGAAGACGCCTTCCTGGCCGGCGATTTCCAGCTGGGTTTCGAGGTCGTAGGTTGCCTTGGTGGCATCAGGGTACTGGAACAGGATCAGCGGCAGGCCGGACGTTTCGTAGATTTCCTTGTACCGGGTCTGGGGTGCGCCCTTCTGGTAGCCGAAGCGGAGCCAGCCGTGGGAGGGGTAGACCAGGCCGGCCTCGGCGCCGGCTTCCACTGCACGCTTGGCTTCGAGGGCAGCGACCGTGTTGCCCTCACCGGTGATGCCGGCGATGATCGGGATTCCGCCATTGACGGCGTTCTTGAATTCGCGGATGACGAGGGCCTGCTCGTCCTGGGTCAGGAAGGTTCCTTCGCCGGCGTGGCCGAGGACCACCAGGCCCTTGACGCCTTCAACACTGGCCAGCCAGCCGCCCAGGCGGTGGATCGCGTCGACGTCGACGGCTCCGTCGCGGGTGAACGGGGTTACGGGAGCGGGAACCAGCCCGCGGAGATCGATGGTCATGAGAGCTTCCTCTGTCTTGTAGTCGGTGGTTCCGCTAATGTGAGAACGTTTGCGGGAACGTTTTCATTGTGCGGTGTGTTCCAGCTCACTGTCAAGGGCCAACTGTGAAAGACGGAGGAAATAGAGTGTCTTCTAGGACAATCGTGAAGAGGAGACCCCACATGGAACCGGTCGCACCCGGCACCACCGTTACCCTGCGGGACGTTGCCGCCGCCAGTGGGGTAAGCCTTTCCACGGCCAGCCGTGCCCTGGATGAACGCGGAACCGCCTCCCGCTCCGCCGCGGCGGAACACGTCCGGAAGGTTGCCGAGGAACTTGGCTACCGCCGAAACTCCTTCGCGTCCAGCCTGCGCCGCGGCGAAACCCGGACCCTGGGGGTACTGGTCCCGCGCCTCAGCGACACCGTGATGGCCCTGATGTTCGAAGAACTGGAGCGCGCCGCCTCAGACCGCGGCTATTTCGCCATGGTGGCCACCAGCGGGGATGACCCGGACGATGAGCGCCGCGCCGCGGAGACGCTGCTGGACCGCAATGTTGACGGGCTGATCCTTGCGACGGCCAGGCTCGACGACGAACTCCCCAAGCTGTTGCGGCAGCGGAAGGTGGCACACGCCCTGGTGCTGCGTACCGACGGCGTGAGCCCGTCAGCCCTCGGCGACGACGAAGTGGGCGGGTACCTTGCCACGCGGCACCTCATCGACCTGGGTCACCGTGACATCGCGGTGGTCACCGGTCCGTCCTTCACTTCCACGGGGACGGCCCGCCTGGCCGGTGCACGCCGGGCCATGGAGGAGGCTGGCGTCACCCCGCGGGAAGAGTGGCTGCTGGCGGCTGGCTATGGCATCGAAAACGGCTTCGCGGCCGGCGAGACGCTGCTGGGCAGCAACCCACGCCCCACTGCTATTTTCGCCGCCAACGACAACCTCGCCATGGGCATTATCGCGGCGGCGCACCGCTGCCAGGCGATCGTGGGACGGGATCTCGCACTGGTGGGCTACAACGACATTCCCCTCTCGTCGCGGCTCGCCACTCCCTTGTCCTCCGTGCGCGTCCCGCTGGACCAGATTGCGGGGAATGCGATCGACCTCATCGTGAACCCCGGCAAGGAACCCCGGATCCGTAAGGCCATGCCCAGCCTGATTCCCCGCGAATCCAGCGGGCCACCTCAGCGCGGCGGCTAGGCTTTTGGCGCCCGCCACAGCAGGGTCACACCGAACGCCACGGCGCTGAGCACCAGCATGGCCAGCACCATCAGGCCCCAGCTTGCCTGATCCACGCCGCCGTCAGCGAAGACACCGATCAGCACTGTGGCGGTAATGGCTCCCACATAACGGCAGGTCTGGTAGATTCCGGCTGCCACCCCCCGCTCTTGCGGCCTGACCGAGAGGAACATGCCCTGGTTGGTGGCAATGCCCACCGCCCCGTAGGGAATGCCCATCAGCGTGGTGAGCGCCAGCACCAGGGGAATGGCCAGTGATCCGGTCAGCAGCCACATCAGCGCTGCCACCATGGTCAAAAGTACGACGCCGGCAATCAGCACGCGCCGTACGCCGAATTTGCCCATGGCCCGGACAGCCCAGGGCGTGGCCAGCACGGACATCGCCGCAAGCGGCAGCATAAGAAGCCCCACAAGCCCGGGGTCATAGCCGCCGGCTTCCTGCAGCAGTTGAGGCAGGCCAAAGAAGACGAAGTAGTACACGCTGCTGAAGACCGCGAATCCCAGGTAGACCAGCATCAGCGGCCGGTTCCGGCCCAGCAGCCTCAGGTCCAGGAACGGCGGGCTGAAGCGGAGTTCGCGCCACACAAACAGTGCGGCGATGGCGGTTCCGGCGCCAAGCATCCACCAGCGGTAGCCCGGGGCCACGTCCAGCAACGCCATCATGACCAGCAGGAGGGAACCAACAAAAGCTGCGATCCCGGGGATGTCCGAATCCTTGGCCAGCCGGGCAAGGCTCCCCCGCTCCCGGACCCCGTCCGCCGGGGCCACCTTCCGTACGATAAAGAGGGCTGCCAATGCCAGCGGGACGTTGACCAGGAAGAGTGCCTCCCAGCCCACCTGGCCTACGAGCAGGCCGCCGGCCACCGGTCCCACCGCCGCCGCGGAGGTGTTTGCCATCTGGATCCGGCCGAGCGGGCGTGACGATTCCGTTCCTGCACGCTGCGCGATGGCACCGATCATGACTACCGCGCTGGGATAGGCCGTAGCGGTGCCCAACGCCATGACGGCGCGGGCGACGCACAGCAGCGCGAAGTTGGGTGAAAAGGGTGCGAGCGCGCACGTGATGGCCACAGTGCCCATGCCCAGCATGAACATGCGCCGCGGCCCGAACCGGTCCGCCAGCCTGCCCATCAGCGGCTGCCCGGCGGCGGAAGCGAGGTAGAAGGACGTGATCACCCAGGTGACGGTAGCGACGTCGAGCCCGAAATCCGCGCGCAGGACCACCAGCGCGACGGCGATCATGGAGGAATTCAGGGGGTTCAGCGCGGTGCCCAGGCTCAGGCCTGCCACCGCCAGACCGGTCCGGGGTTTGTTGCTCACGGAAACAGTCTGGCGCACAGGCCTTTAAATCCGCGATTTTGTGACCGCCGCCGCGGCTGGGACTAGGATGTGCTCAACTGACACTTCTGGGGGCAGTATGGAACCGATCACGGTCAAAGGCGGCAAGGGCACGGTAGATCTGGAGGATGGCAGGTACATCCATCTGGTCTGGAACCGCAGTGTCCGGATCGAGGAAGTAGATGCCCAGGAGGCCATGGCAGCAGTTAACGTTGTGGCCGACGGCCGTGAGTATCCGATGCTCGTTGACATGGCCACCACCGAGTCCGTGAGCCGCCAGGCCCGGGCTGTCTTCTCGATTCCGTGCGCGGCGTCCAGGATCGCCCTGCTGGGCTCAAGCCCGGTGGATCGGGTGCTCGCCAACTTTTTCCTCAGCCTGCACGTCCCGCCATGCCCCACCCGGTTCTTCACCTCCCGGGACGATGCCATGGCCTGGCTGCTGGCAGAGCCCGCCAACTAAGGGGCGGAAAACCCGGCGTCGCGGGAACGGTCGGGGGTCGCCCGAACGCTTTAGCGTCCGGGCACCGTCCCGGGGATTCCGACGCCGTCATCCGGCCCGGCAGCGCGGATCACTTCCGCTGCTCCCGCACCAGGCCGTGCGGCACCGCCGGATGGGCGCGCACCACGTAACACCCTTCCCCGACGTCGGTGATCATGATCCCTGTCCCGTGCCGGTCCGCGGCCTCACCCACGGCACGGACGGCGTCGTCCAGAACCCGGCCTACGTCGTCTGACTGGCCCGCCCGGACTTCCACGGCTCCGGCGCTCCTGCTCTCGGGCATCACTGGCCTTTGTGCCCGGCGGAGGCCAAGTCCGGGACCCGGGTTCCGCCGTCGTCCGTCAGCGGGACGGCAGTCAGTGGGCCCGCAGTCAGCCGGACCGCCGCCAGCCCGGCCGCAGCCGCCCACGCCTGGGGCGAGCCCGCATGGTGATACTTGACCGGCACGGGGAAGTCCGTCCGCGAGAACCCGCCGAACAGTTCCGGGAGGCTGTTGCCGAAATGCCCGGCCGCCTCACGGATTCCGGTTGCCACAGTCCGGGCGTCGTCCAGGAAGCCGTAGGCGGCCATCCCTTCGGCGGCCAGCATGGTGTCGTGGGGCCATACAGAGCCATTGTGGTAGGACATCGGGTGGTAGTAGTGCTGGCCTTCAGCAAGCGTCCGGATGCCCCAGCCGGTGAAGAAGTCGGGCTGCAGCAGGCGCGAGGTCACCGCGCGGGCATCCTCAGCGTCGAGCATGCCAGACCAGAGCAGATGACCCGCGTTGGAGGCGAGCGCGTCCACGTGGTGGCCTTCCCCGTCCACCGCCAGTGCCGGGAAGTTCTGCGAATCCATCCAGAACGCTTTCCGAAAGCGCGCCTTCAACCCGTCGGCCAGCCCGTTCAAGGTCTCCGCCCAGGCCTGGTCGCCCCAATATTCGGCCGCCAGCCGGGCACATTCCCGCAGTCCGCGCCAGGTGTAACCCTGGACTTCGGCGAGGGCGATCGCGCCCGTCGGTTCGCTGCCGTCGGCTCCGGCCACAGCGTCGAACGAGTCTTTCCAGCCCTGGTGGAGCAGCCCGTTGGGGTCCGGCGTGTAGCGGACAAACCCGGTGTCCTTCAGGCCGCCGTCGCCGAGGATCCATTCCACGGCTGCCCGCGCCGGCTGTTCGAGTTCGCGGATGAGGGCGTCGTCGTCCACGTGCCCCAGCGCCATCAGGAACAGCGGAGTGGAATCAACTGTGCCGTAGTAGCGGCCGTAGGGAACCGCGCCCAGCTGGGCCAGCTCGCTGACGCGCACTTCGTGCACCATTTTCCCGGGCTGCTCCACACGTGCGGGATCGTCCACGGTCCCCTGGGTTGCTGCCAGGGCACGCAGCACGTCGCCCAATAGCTGCGGAGATTCTGCCCGCGTCAGCATGGATGTCAGCAGGGAGTCCCGGCCGAACAGCGTCAGGAACCAGGGCAACCCCGCTGCGGGGATGGTCAGCTCCGGCTTGACCGGGCACGGCATCAACAGCGAGTCAAGGTCCTTGAGGCTCTGCCGTGCCAACGCGGTCAGGCCCTCCGTGGAACGCACGACGGCGGCTGGCACCGCTGGGTCCGCCTGCCCGCCGGTGGAAGCGGCCGAGATCACCAGGGCCTGCGTCTGTCCCGCCGCCAATGCCAGGTCCCAGGACAGGACGACGCCGACGAAGCGCCCGTCCACCGGCTCCCGGCGGACCGCCGGAGCGATGCTCGCCGTGAGCTCGACGCCGGCCGTGAAGGTCCGGCCCCGGAAAGTATGGGTGTAATCGAAAGTCAGGGCGCCGCCGTCGACCACCGTCAGGCTGCTCGCGGCGCCACTGAGGTCGAAGGTCCTGCCGTCAGTGCGCACAGTGAATTGGTCAGCGAAATCGGTGCCCGCGCGCAGGACCAACCGGGCGGTGATGGGCTCCCGGCCGAGATTCCGGATGCGAAGGGTTTCACGCAGGCCTGCCGCATCCAGTTCCTGGGTCCGGAAGACGAAGAGGTCGTGGGTCTGGTTCCGCCGTGCGGCAGGGCTGAGCGCTGTGGTGCGGCGGCCGGGTTCGCGGACGTTGCCCACATCCCAGAACGTGGAGTCATTGATCTCCAGGATCCAGCGGGACAGGAGCCGCGTGTCCGCCACGTACAGGCCCTCGGTACCCTGGGCGGGTGCGTCAGCGCGGCCGACGCTGCCATCCGCTGCGCCGCGCATCATGGCGCCGTGGGCCACGAGGACCGAAACTGCTGACGGGGGTGCAAGGGCGGTCATGGCGTGCTCCGGACGTAGGTGGTTTCGAGGGCCAGGGCGGCGGTCCAGCTGAAGCTTCGCGTACCGTGGGCCGCCCCGGTCCAGGGGTCGACGTATTCAGGGAAATCGTGTTCAAGGGCCAGTCTGCCGATGTTGCCGCGCAGGAAGGCCGCTTCCTCCGTAAGTCCCAGCCTTTCCAAGGCCTCGGCAACCATCCAGGACATGTTGAACCAAGCCGGACCGCGCCAGTACAACGCGGGGTTGTGGTCCTCGGCGGTGGCATCGTAACTGGGCACCATCAGGGCATTGCCGTTCATGAAGCGCGGACCGTTCAGGGTTTCCAGCAGGGCCTCGGTGTGGACCTGGTCCGGCAGCAGCAACGGGATCAGGCCGTTGATGGTCGCCTTATGGACCACTGACCCGTCGGTGGCGTCGCGGGCTGAGTAGCAGCCCAGTTCCGCGACATACAGCTCCTCCAACGCGGTGGTGATGCGTTGTGCCCGGTCGCGGTGGGCTTCCCCGGGCAGGCCCAGCTCGGTGGCAATGTCCGCCAGGGCCAGCTCCGAGACCGCCAGCAGAGTGTTGAAGAGCGGATCCTCCATCAGGAAGGGATAGTCCGGATCGGCGTCGTCGCAGCCGTGGTCCCGGTAGCGCTCAGCCATCCAGAAATACTTGCCGTACTCCTTCTGGCTTGGCCGTTCCCCGGCGTCGGCGTGCTGTAGGTCGGGACGGTCCAGGGTTGTCTTGCAGTCCGCCGGAATCCGTGTCATCACGGTGTCCCACAGGGGCGAATTGTCGGTGCCGGACTCCCAGGGGTGCACAATGCAGGCCAGTCCCGAGCCGCCGCGGTCCCGGCGGCCGGACAGGTATTCGTGCCAATGCACCAGCCTGGGATAGTTCCGCTCCAGGAAGGACCGGCGGCGGGACTCTGCGGGGTCGGCCTGGTGGATTTTCCAGACGGCCCAGGCGTGGTTGGGCGGCTGGACCAGGCCCGCGGTGTCCACTTGCTTCGGGGACCCGGGAATCTTCCGGGACTGCCAGAACGAGGCGCCGGGCGCGTAGTCCTGGTCCCGGTGCGGATCGAAGATGATCTGCGGCAGCCGGCCGTCCTCCCATTGTCCGGCGAAGAGCGCGTCCATTTCCTGGCCGGCGCGGCGGGGCGAGACCCGGCTCAGTCCGACGGCGATGAAGGACGAGTCCCAGCTCCACTGGTGCGGATACAAGCCAGCGGCAGGAACAGTATGGGTTTTCCGCCAGTTGGCCTCGAGCACGGCGATGGAACGGGCAGCGATCCGCGCATCCAGCTCCGCCTGGTCGGCCTCCGCCCGGACATTACCCGGCATCACAGGTACCGCCCTAACAGGGAGGGCACCCGCGGAAGCACTTCTTCCGCGGGTCCGGACAGCCGCGACTCCAAGGCCACTGTGCCGTGGTAACCGATGGATTTGAGGGTGGCGCCGAATAGCGCCCAGTCGATGTTTCCTGCCCCTGGCTCGAGCCGGTTCGAGTCGCTGGCCTGGATATGGCCGATGAATCCGGCAGCGTCCTGGAGGGCAGCAGCTGGATCACTTTCCTCGATGTTCATGTGGTACGTATCCGGAGCCAGCCGCACGGAGTCCAGGCCCACGAGCTTCAGCAGCCGGACGCCGTCGGAAAGCCGGTTGATCATATGGTCCTCATAGCGGTTCAAGGGTTCGAGGTAGATCTCCACACCCTCGGACGCCGCGTGCTCCCCCAAGGCAGTGAAGGATTCAACAAGCACTGCGGTGTCCTCCTCCTCCGTGCGGGGCGGGACAAACGGGGGCAAGCGCTTGGAGAACATGCCATAGGACGCTGGAGTCATGACGCCCCGGCCGCCGATCTCCGCCATCACGCTCAGCTGCGATTTCAGCTGGATGACGGCGTCCTTGCGCAGTTCGTCGTCGAAGGCACCCACGAAGTGGGGCATCTCCACGCAGGCGGTGGGCATCACCACGCCGGCGTTCCTGGCCCGGAGCAGCTCGGGCAGCCGGGCCTTGAACTGCAGTTCGCCGGCAGACCGCAGTTCAATGCCGTCGAAGCCCCAAGCCAGGGCATGGTCGAATTTCTCTTCGAGACTGCGGCCCGGAAGGTGTTGTTCCTGGACGGTGATGAGGGTCATGAGAACTCCAATACAACCTGGAGCGCGGACTGCGCGTCCGTGTCCAGGAGTTCATAGGCTTTGGCGGAATCGGCCAGGGAAAAGGTGTGGGTGACCAGGGACGGGGCGTCCACCAGCCCGTTGGCGAGGTGGTCCACCACGGTCTGCTGCAGGCGCGGGACGGTCCAGCGGGACCGGAGGCGGTTGGGGACGGAGCCGATTTGGGAGGCCAGGAGCTGCACCCTGTTGTGGTGGAACTCCTCGCCGAAGCGGACGCCGGCGGCCTCGCCTTGGTAGAAACCGGCGGCGATAACGGTGCCGTCGGCGCCCACGGCGCGGGTTGCCTCATGCAGCGCGCGGTAGTTGCCACTGAGCTCAATGGCCACGTCGACGCCGGCGCCTCCGGTAAATTTGCGGATCTCTCCTGCCAGTGCAGGGCTCGGGGGAAGTGCATGAACGGCTCCCCATCCCAGGGCCCGGTTGCGGCGGGCGTCGATGCCGTCCACGGCGATGACCTTCGCCCCGTTCAGGACGGCAAAGCGGGTGGCCAGCAGGCCGATGACGCCTTGGCCGAAGATGGCAACGGTGGAGCCGGGCCCGAGGTCTGCGGCCAGGACGGCGCTCAAGGCGATGGCGCCGACGCGAACGAAGGCACCGGCCAGCGGATCCATGCCGGCGGGGAGCACGTGTCCGCGGAGTGCTTCCGCGGCGAGGACGCCCTCGTCGCGGTGGCCCCAGATGCCCCACACAATGTCCCCCACCTGGACGGGAGCATCGTTGCCAGCAGCTCCGGCCAGCGGCCCTTCCGGCGGGGCCAGCTCCACAACTTCGCCGACTTCGGAGTATCCCCAGCCGTCGAGTGGATAGCCAAGGGCCTCCTGCCCGGGCTGGAACAGCCGTGACTCTGCGTCCCAGGTGGACGTCAGGTACGGGTTGGTGCCGCGGTAGGCCGTGAGTTCGGTGCCCGCCGAGATTCCGGAATAGAGGGTCCGGACCCGCGCCTGGCCGGCTTCGAGGGGGACGGACGGCTGGTCAATGACGGCGACGCTGCGGGGCGCCGCAATACGGAGGAAGCGGGACACTTCGGATCGGTCCTTAGGTTGGCTGAGCGGGCATCTGGAAGCGATGCAACCGAATGTGATGCAAACGACATTAGCACAATCACTAGCCAACTTGTGTATAGACGTTAGGCAGAATCTGCAGTAAGTTCATCACATGAATTCGGACACCTCCCCGGGGCACTCCCCTGCCAGTTATCCCCCCGTCAGGATTGGACTCGTGGGTGCCGGGCAATGGGCCGCGACCATGCACGCCCCGCTGCACAGTGCCGGCGCTGAGACAGAGCTCGCCGGGATCTGGTCCGCAAGCGGCGGCACCGCCGCGGCGCTTGCCGGGAAACACGGAGTCCGTGCCTTCGACACGTTCGAGGAACTTCTTGCTTCCTGCGAGGCCGTGGACTTTGCCGTACCGCCGCCCGTGCAGGCCGAACTTGCACCCCGTGCGGCCGATGCCGGGCTTGCCCTCCTCCTGGAGAAGCCGCTCGGGGCGTCCCTGCAGCAGGCAGCAGCCGTGGCGGATGCCGTGCGCCGCAACAAGGTGGCGAACGCCGTCGTCCTTACCAAGCGCTACCACCAGCGGACGCGCAGCTTCCTCGCCGCCGCGACGGAACTGCGGAGCGAAGCGGCCGTGCTCGGCGTCACCGGCAGTTACCTCCACGGCGGATTCCTCGATGGCGGGTTCCTGGACACCGCATCCCGGGCCGGCAACGCCAGCAAGAGTTGGCGCGATGAGTTCGGCGCGCTCCACGATCTCGGCCCCCACCTGCTGGACCTGATGGAGCTCACTGCAGGACCAATTGAGGCCGTGCGGGCCGAGGGCAGCAAGGACTACGTCACCATCACCACGTTCCACCGTGACGGCGCCACCGGCCAGGCGTGCCTGTCAGGCTCCGTCCGCCTCCCCCAGGCCAGGACCACCATCAGCGTCTATTCAGCGGCCGGAAGCCTGGATTACACCACCGACGGGATGGACCACTCCGAATGCTGGCCAGCCCTGCGGCGGGAATTCGCCGACGCCGTCCGGCTGGGTAGCGCGGTCACCGTGGATGTGGAGCGGGCCCTGCATGTCCAGGCGCTGGTTGAGGCGGCAGCGCTCTCGGCCCGGGAGCGGCGCATGGTCGCCGTGGCCGAGATCCTGCAGAACGGTTGACGATGCGTGGCCCGCACAATCCGAACTCAGCGACGGCTCGTTCAGTAACGCCGTACGGTGACGGGCATCAGGACCAGGCGCGGCGCCGGCGAAGCTTCGGCCGGCGCCGTTGTTCCGTCCAGCCGGTCGAACAGCAGGCGCGCCGCCGCTGCCCCGAGGGCCCGCGCATCATGGGACATCACCGTGAGCGGGATGCCCAACAGGTCTGCCAGCTCAACATCATCGAAGCTTGCCAGCGCCGGCACCGGCTGGCGCGCTGGCCGCTGCGGCACGCCGTCGCGCCATTCGCAGATTGCCCGCAGGGCACCTACCGTGGTTCGGTTGTTGGCGGAGAAAAACGCGGTGGGCGGATTCGGACCGGCAAGCAGCCGCCGAACGGCGCAAGCGGCGGCGTCGGTTTCCCGGACAACCACCAGATAATCCGGATCCAGGCTGATGCCGGCCCCAGCCAGCGCCTGCGTGAAGCCGTCGAAGCGGCTCTGAGCGGTGGAAATTCCCGCAACATCCCCGAGGAAGGCGATGCGCCGGTGGCCGTCGGCCAGGAGTGCCGCTGTTCCGGCAGCAGCGCCGTTGGCGTCGTCCACGAGGACGGCGTCGCACTCCACGCCTTCGACGGTGCGGGTGGCGAGGACCAGCGGAACGCCGCCCAACTGCCGTGGGCCCAACGGGTTTCCGCCTTTGCCGGCCGGCACCAGGATCACTCCCTCCAGCTGGCGGGCGGCAAAGTCGGCGAGAAGGCTGCCCTCCCGGCCGGGATCTTCACCGCTGTTACCCACCACGATGTGCCGTCCGTGCGCGGCGGCAACGTCCTCGACGCCGAGTGCGAACTGACCGTAGTAGGGGTTGCCCAGATTCGTAACTGCAACGCCAATCAGCCCCGTGGGTTTGCTGAGCCGTGTGTTGCGGGCGCTCTGGTTGGGCCGGTAGCCAAGTTTTTCCACGGCTTCCCGGACCCGTTCCTGGACTTCCGGCCGCACGTTCAGGCCACCGGACATGGTCCGGGAAACGGTCATCGGGCTGACACCGGCCAGCGCGGCGACGTCCCTGACAGTAGGGACGGAAGAGGCATTGCTGCGGGCCATGGCCATCCCGTGCTTTCAGTTCGGACTATCCGCCCGGCGGCTTCCTGCCAGGCTGTGTCAACGTTACCAAGTGCCAGGAGAGACGCACATGAATGACCTTGAACTGCCCACCCCGGTACTGGAAATTGGTGGCACCCATGTTACGGCGGCGCTGGTCCGGCACGCGCCGGGCTCCTGGACTGTCGCGGCGGACAGTGTTGTCCGCCGGGACCTTGACGCGCATGCTCCCGCAAGCCAACTCCTTGACGCCCTGGCGGCAGCCGCCAACTCCCTCGGCACCGGCCACAACGGCCGGTGGGGCGTGGCGCTGCCCGGGCCGTTCGACTATGCGAGCGGAATCGCGCGCTACGAGCATGTGGGCAAATTCGACGGGCTCCAGGACGTGGATGTCCGTGCCGGGCTGGCGGAACGGCTGGGCATGGCACTTGGGACAGTCACGTTCCTGAACGACGCCGATGCTTTCGGAATAGGCGAGGTGGCGCTCGGCGCCGCGGGCCGCAGTCGGCGGGCCGTTTGCATCACGCTGGGCACCGGGGTGGGTTCGTCTTTCCTGGCCGACGGCATGCCCGTCAAAACTGGGACGGATGTTCCGCCGGATGGCAGCTGCTACCTGCTGGAATACCGGGGACGGCCGCTCGAGGATACCGTTTCCCGCCGGGCGATCCGGCGGGCCTACGCGGCGGCCGCGGGTGCTTCCGGTTCCGCCGGCGCCCCCGGTGCTGGTGCCGCTGGCGCCCCCGGAGATCCCGACGCCGGTACACCGGATGTGCGCGACATCGCCGAGGCGGCCCGTGCGGGCGACGCCGTGGCCGCCAGGGTCCTGGAGCGTGCTTTCTCTGCAGTCGGCGAGGCTGCCGCGCCGTATCTTTCGAGTTTCGGCACCGAGGTCCTGATTGTGGGCGGCTCGATGACGGGCTCCTGGGACATTGTGGAACCCGCCATCCGGAAGGGCATGGCAGCCGTGGCACCCGGCCTGGCAGCGTTGCCCCTCCGGAAGGCGGAGCGCTCCGAAGAGGCTGGCTTGGTGGGCGCTGCCTATTGGGCAGGGCACACCGCCACAGGCGCCTAGTTCACAAGTCCGCCGGCCGCAACGCGGGCAGGCAGTGCCGTCTCGGTCCCCCGCACCGAGGCTTTCACGGTGGCCAGCTTCTGACCGATTCCGGGGCCATGCGGGCTGATGGTGTACCGGCCCACGGCAGCCGGGACGATGAACGTTTCGGCGTAGCTCACCACAAACGGTTCGAACGCTCCGTCAGGACTTTCCACCACCGCCTGCGCGCCCTCGACGAGGTTCAGGACGTTCACGGTGCCCTTGGTGTGGTGCTCCACGGTGTCCGTGAACCAATGCCGCCTGACCTCGATGAATTCCAGTTCGTGCAGGCCGGTGCGCTCCTCGGTCCAGCCCGGACCGGAGCCCAGCTCCTCCACCTGGTCCAGGAGCTGCTCGCGCGCCCACTCGGTGTTGCGGTCCCACTGGATGTTACGGCTGGCATGGTCAACGTGGATGGGACGCGGCCGGCCATCCAGGCCCACGCGGTCCCAGTCCCACATCTTGAACGTGAAGATGTACGGCGTCGCAGAGATCTCCAGCACCATCGAGTTGGCCCCTGAACAGTGCACGGTCCCTGCCGGGATGGAAAAGTGGTCGTGCTTTTTGGCCGGGAAGGCGTTAACGTAATCCTCCGCGGGGAAGTGGGTGCCGCCGTCGGACGCTTCTTTCAGGGCCGTCACCATGGCCTCCGGGTCCGTGCCGGTTTTGAGGCCGAGGTAGACCACGGCGTCGTCGTCGCAGTCCAGGATGTAATAGCTCTCATCCTGCGTGTAGTGCATGCCGAAGCGGTCCTGGATGTAGTCCGTCAGCGGGTGGACCTGCAGGGACAGGTTGCCGCCGCCCATGGTGTCGAGGAAGTCGAAGCGGATGGGGAACTCGGCGCCGAAGCGGGCGTAGGTCTGCTGGCCGAGGAGCGCCGAGGGTTGGGTAAAGACCACGTTGACCGAGGGCAGCTCCACGATTTCTCCGCCGACGTCCAGCAGGATGCTGTTCTCCTCCGGCACGCAGTCGAAGCACCAGGCGTAGTTGTCCGCTTCGGAGTCCAGGCCGATGACCTTCTTCATCCACTGCCCGCCCCACACGCCGGGGTCAAAGAACGGCACCACCCGGAACGGCGCGGCGGCCGCAGCGGCCATCCCCCGGTGGAAGGTGTTGCCAGTGATCAGCTTGGCTTCGGAGACACTCCGGTTGGTGTCCAAAACGTAGTCGACGGCGGGAAACAGCTGCCGCTTGTGCCTGTCGGCCACCCGCCACTCCACGAAAAAGCTCCGCTTGTACTTGCGGAGGTTGTCTTCGTTGGTGTTGTGGCAGCGCCAGTTGGGGGCGCCGGCACGCTGGCGCTGCTGCAGCTCCCAGCGTGCCATGTCAGCCAGAACCAAGGTGCGCTCGGGTAGCGGCACTAGCGCGGCACCCCAGCCCACCAGGACAACCGGAACGTCCGACGACGCCACTTGGCGGCCGAGGTCAGCCAGCCTTTCGGCGTCGTAGAAGTCGGCCAGGGTGTGGTGGCTCATGACTCCGAAGACGCGGTCATCCGTGAGGTTGGCGGCAATCAGCGAATCGATCTCCGTGATGGGCCTGGCAGCGAGATCTTCCACGTTCATGATCCGGTGCCCCGGCAGTGCCTCGCCGATGAAGGCCAGGAGTTCGTCCAACCTCACCCCGGGATAGGCGTCCACCACAACGGGCCGGCCGGCGCCGGCGATCTCCTGCCAGGCATCCCGTCCGGTCCAGGTCCGCGGGTTGCCCGGGACGGTCACGGTGGGGAATTTGTCATAGAGGGGAGGTGTGTGGCTCATGGTCTTCCGATCCGGGAATGTTTCTTGATAACGTTACCAGCAATGCACTGGCCCGCTCGGGGCGGGCTGATACCGAAGGGCAGGTGCCGCAATGCGGCGGACGATGGTTTCCTATGGACACTCGTGGGTGGACGGCGACGGCGCGTCCGGGCCGGCCTCCTGCCTGGCCGCGCGGGTGGCTGCCCGGCTGGGCCTGGAGCTGGACAACCGCGGTGTGGGCGGCTCCAGCAGCACCGGAACTGCGGCCCTCGTCCAGGACACGCCTCCCCCACCCGCCACGCTGTACCTGCTGATGACGGGACTGAACGATCTTCGCCTGGGCGGGGACGCGCCGTCGTCCCTTGAGCAGTACACCGCCGCGCTCCGGAGCATCCTTGCCGCCTTCGGCCAGGCAGCCCCTGACGCGCTGGTAGTGGCCCTCGCACAGCCGCCCCTGCTGGACTTCAGCCTGCATGCCCCGCACAATCTGGGGTCCAACGCCCTGGTGGCCACGTACAACGAGGAACTGCGGCGGGTTGCGGCGGAGTTTCCGCAGGTGGTGGTGGCCGAGGCCGCAGGCTGGAACGCTGCCACCATGCTGGACGCGGACACGGTCCACCCCAACGACGCGGGCCATAGCTGCCTGGCCCGCGCCGCCGTCCGCGCTACTACTGCTGCATGGCAATAACAAGACCGGCCCAGCTTTGGGGAACGGCACCCAGTCCGCGCCCGTTGTCGGGATTCCAGTACTCCGCCCACCCGCTGGTAGTGGCGCCTTTGGCCGTAAGCTCTGCGAGCGCAGCGCCCTCCTGCTCCATGCCCAGCCTCCTGTAGGCCTGGGCGAAGAGGTAGTTCAGCGGGGGCCACGCCGGTCCGCGCCAGTACGTGTCCGGATCGTAGGCGGGGTGCTCGCGGGCCACGTTGGCAGGGCCGAACTCCGCGCCGAACCGGGCCGGATCCTCAAGCTGCTTCAGGGCCGCCCGGGCCTTGGCTTCGTCCCCGGTGACCAAGGCGCCCATGACGCCGTCGCTGATGGGGATTCGTACCGACGGCCCCCCGCCCAGCACTGCGAGATCGGACCAGAGCTGCTCGCCGTCGTCCCACAGGCGTTCGTCCATGGCGGCCGCGAGTTCGGTGGCCCGCGCCTCGAGCGTCGCGTCGCCTGTGACGGCAGCGAGTTCGCGGAGGTTGAACGCGGTGTAGGCGTTGAATGCCGCGGGGCAGGCCACGAAGCTGGTGGACCAGTTGGCGGCGCCGTCGTCGGAGAAGGAGACCTCGTTCATGCGTTCCTTGTTCCACGCCGTACGGGCCGGGCGGCTGTACCCTTCCTTGGTCCGGCCGGGGGCGCCCCAGTCGTCCCAGCGCGGGGCGTGGTCGTTGCCTGCTTCCCACGGGTGCACCACGTAGATAAGCCCCTCGGGAGTCCGCCGGTTCTCCCACAGCCAGTCCAGCCCCGCCCGCGCCTTGGCCAGCGTTGCCTCTGAGAGTGGAATGCCGGCGTCGGACAACACCCGTGCGGCGTGCCCGAACATGGGCGGCTGCGTCAGGGACGACGTCCCGGTGAGCGGGCCCAGCCAAGTGTCCGGGCCGGCGCCGCCGTAACGCATGTGCGGCACCATGCCGTTGTCCAGCTGCCCGGCCAGGACGGCGTCGAGCTCCTGGACCGCACGGGGATCTCCCAGTTTGGCCCAGATGATGGCGTGGAAGCAGGAGTCCCACAGCCACAGATGCGGGTAGGTGCCGGGGTTCGGCACGGAATAGCCGTGCTCCGGGCGCCAGTGCGCGTCCATAAGGTCGCGCACAGTGCCTGCAAGACCGGCGTTCGTGGTGCGGCCCATCATCCTTTCTCCGCGCCTGCGGTCAGGCCTTCGGTCAGGAGCCGCTCGGCGGCAAAGAAGATGATGATGATGGGCAGCGTCAGGATGACCGAGCCGGCCATCAGGACGGTGGTGGGCACCTCGATGCTGCCGGCCAGCTGGGACAGGCCCAGCGAAACGGTCCAGCTTGGCCTGGTGTTGACCAGGAACAGCAGGGCGAAGAGGAATTCGTTCCATGCGATCATGAACACGAACAGGCCGTTGGAAATGATGGCCGGCATGGCCAGCGGCAGGCTGATCCGGCGGAGCACGCCGAGCCTGCTGCAGCCGTCCAGGGCCGCAGCTTCCTCCAGGCTGGTGGGGATGGTGTCGAAGTAGTTGCGCAGCATGTAGATAGTGACAGGGATGACCTGGGCCACGTACACGATGAGCAGCGCCACCAGCTGGCCGCGAAGGCCCAGCCTCGTGAAGAAGGTGAACAGCGGAATGGCCAGCAGGATGCTGGGGAACAGGTACACCGCAAGGAACAGGGCGCTGACCTGGCGGCGGCCGAAGAAGTTCAGCCGGCTAATGGCGTAGGAACCTGGAATGGCCACGAGCAGCGAGATGAGCACGGTGCCCAGCGCCACCATGGCCGAGTTGCCCATGAACTTCAGGAAGCCCTGCCCGCCGTCTTCCTGCGGAGTCAGGATGCTCCGGTAGGAGCCCCAGTCCAGTTCGCCGAATGGAATGACCAACGAACCCGGATCACGCAGCAGCGCATCCAGCGGCCGGATGGACAGGACGAACATGTAATAGAACGGGAACAACGTCACCAGCACCAGGCCGACGATCACCACCCAGCGCAGCACACCGAAAACTTTGGTTTCGATCACGTCCCGCGTCCAGCGCGAACCCTCCGGGGGCCGGGACGGGGAGGCCGGGCGTCTCGTTTCGACGGGAATCGCCATCAGGAGACCTCCTCTTTCTTGCCGAAGAATTTAATGTAGATGCCCACCATCAGGCCGAGGATGACTGCCAGCACCAGCGCCTGGGCGGATGCCGCACCGATGTCACCGCGGGCGGTCAGGAAGTTGAACACGGTCACGGCCACGACTTCGGTGCCGCCGCCACCGCCGGTGAGCAGGTAGATGTCATCGAAGCTGTTGAACGTCCAGATGAAGCGCAGCACGGACAGCATGGCGATGGTGGGGAGCAGTTGCGGCAGGATGATGTGGAAGAAGCGCTGGATGGGGGTA
Source organism: Pseudarthrobacter sp. CCNWLW217 (assembly GCF_037203985.1). Classification (NCBI taxonomy): domain Bacteria; kingdom Bacillati; phylum Actinomycetota; class Actinomycetes; order Micrococcales; family Micrococcaceae; genus Pseudarthrobacter; species Pseudarthrobacter sp. CCNWLW217. Next base: position 172,334 of record NZ_JBBCBT010000004.1, on the reverse strand, counting down.
GCCCCGTCCACCCTGGCCGCTTCCTCCAGGCTGTCCGGAATGGCATTGATCCGGGCGGTCAGGAACAGGAAGGCGAACGGGAAGGACCGCCACATTTCGAACACGATGACAGCGATCAGAGCCGTGGGGATCTCGAAGTTCAAGCCCAGGAAGGACACTTCCCTGGCCCGCTCGCTGAGGAAGGGGATGGATTCCTCCCAGCCGAGCAACCGCTTGCCCCAATAGTTGATGAGCCCAAACTGCGGATCCAGCATGGTGGTCCAGGTGAACGTCACGGCCACGATGGGTGACACGTACGGGATCAGCATGGAAGCCCGGATCAGGGTCCTTCCCTTGAAGGGCTTGCGGAGTGCCAGGGCCGCGATCAGTCCCAGGATGATCGCGCCGGCGGTGCCGAAGATGGAGTAAGCCAGCGTGGTCCCCAGCGACGTGAAGAAGCTGCTCGAGAACACGTTGTCGAAGTTGGCAAGGGTGTACGGGCCGAAGATTCCGGCCGTCCGGATGTTCAGGATCCGGACCCGCTGGAAGGCAAGCACCAACGTCCACAGGATCGGCAAGACCACCATGACTAAAACCAGGACCAGGGTGGGCGAGAGCAAGGTCAGGCCCGCCCGCTGCTCCTCCTTTGCCATGGGGGAAAGCTTGCGGCGCCCCCGCAGGCCGGCGGCCGATGCCGCCGGTCCTGCAGGAACGTCCTTTTTGACAGAACTCACTTCAGCGAGCCCTGAATCGAGCGAAGGGATTCAGCGGCCTGCTTGGCTGCGGTTTCGGGATCCACTCCGCCGGAGGTGACGTCACTGACAGCCTTGGCGATAGGCAGTTCGCCCAAAGCCGCGCCCACGAGGTCGCCCTGGCCCTGGGTGATGCCCCAGCGCTTGAGCTCATCCGGGCCCTGTTCCAGGACGGACAGCACGTCCTGGGAGTAGAAGTTGCCCAGGGGTTCCTTCTTGTCCACGCCCGCAGGCATGGTCTTCCACTTGTCTGCGTACTCGGTGGGGTTGTCCGCCGTGCCTGCCCTGACCGGGAGCCGGCCTTCAGGAGCGATGGAGAGCCAGTCAACGTAGCCCTCGGTCATGAAGTACTCCACGAACTTGCGGGCAGACTCCGAAGCGGAGTCCTTGGTGACTGTCCAGGAGACAACTTCACCGAACTGCGCCGGCTGGTCGCCGTCCGGTCCCTGGATGCCGGTTACAACGCCGGTGTTCTTGGCCAGGAAGGACGGGTCGGCCACGCACTCGGCGCACGTGGGCTTGGCATCGTTGCGAAGGCCTGCCATCTCGTCCAGGAGGAAAGTTGACCAAATGGACATGGCGGCCTGGCCGGCGAAGTAGGAAGCACGGACCGTGTCCACGTCCTGGGCGCCCGGAACAGAGTAGTCCTTCAGCATGTCGCGGTAGAACTCCAGGGCACCAATGCATTCAGGGCTGTCGAAGGTGATGTCGCCCTTGTCGTTGACCATTTCGCAGCCGTTGCCCTGGGCAATGTGCTCGAAGGTCTGCTGCGTAAAGGCCTCGCCGGGCTTGTTGGCAGCCGCGATCCCGGCCAGCTGGGGGGTGTCGAGCTTCTGCGCCGCGGCCTTGATGTCGTCATAGGTCTTCGGCGCCGCTATGCCGGCCTTGTCGAAGAGGTCCTTGCGGTAGTACAGGAGCTGCTGCCAGGAGGAATCAGGCACTGAGAGCTGCTGGTCGCCGTCGCGGGTAAGTTCCAGGGCCCGTTCGGAGAACGTGCTTTCGTCGAGGCTTTCAACGATTGCCTTGTTGCTGTCGGCATCCACCAGGTCGTTGGCAGCCAGGGTCCGGACCTGAGCCAGCGAGATGGAACCGATCACGTCCGGGAGGTCGCCGGCGGCCGCCGAGGACGTCAGGACCTGGTTGAACTGGTCTTCCGGCACGCCCACGAGCTCAACTTCGACGCCGGTGGCTGCTGTGAACTTATCGATGATTGCCTCTGTCTTGGCCACCCGGTCCGGGAGGGTATCCGCCGTCCAGACTGTGATGGCCTGGGCACTGGCGTCGGGGCTTGAGCCGTCATCCGTGCCTTCGTTGGGCGTGCAGGCCGCCAGCATTGCCACGGTCAACGATGCAGCTGCCAAGACGGCCACGCTGGACCGGCTTCTGGTTCTCATCACTTCGATGCTCCTGTCTTCGGCGGTGCCTTGAGCGGCCCCGCGGATTCGCGCTTTGCTCCCCCGGTCCACCGGCACTGGACCACTTTGGCCTGGCCAGCGGAAGAGGTGCTGGAAAACTCCCCGGCCGTGAGCGCAGTCACAATCCCGGGACTTGTGCCTAAAGGCTATCCAAATGTTGCCTAGTTGTCTAGCATTAGCTGCAGAGTCAATCGACACGAGTGGATGCAGGTTCTGCCCTATGCGCTCCCCGAGCGCCTAGGATGTCAAAAGTGCCTTTTCAACCGTAGGAGCCGCAGATGTACGTCGGACCAGGGGACGTCCTTCACCTGATCAGGTCAGGCAAGGCCCGAACCCGCGGGGACATCCAGGAAGAAACGGGCATGTCCCGCATGACAGTGGCCCAGCGCGTGGATGCCCTGCTCAAGGCTGAACTGATCCGCGAAGCCGGCACTGCACGGCCTTCCGGAGGCCGGCGGCCAACGGATCTGGCCTTCAACCTCCAGCACTCCTGCACTGTCTCCGCCTCGGTGGAGACCACGTCCAGCCGGGTAGCGCTCACCGACCTCAGCGGGGCGATCATCGCCGACGAGCACCTGGACATCGCCGTCGATGACGGCCCCGAGAAAGTTTTGCACGCCATCACCGAAGCCGGACTGCTGCTTCTCCAGCGGTCCAACACGCCCATGGCAAAAGTTTCGGGAATGGGCATCTCCATCCCCGGCCCGGTGGATCCCCACACGCTCCGCCCAAGCCAGCCGCCCATCATGCCCGGTTGGGACGCATACCCCATTGTCGAGTTCATCCAGGACACCTTCCCCGTGCCGGTCCTGGTGGAGAACGACGCCGATGCGATGGCAGTTGGCGAATACAGCACGGGCTTTGCCGGGGTCCCTTCCCTATGCCTGGTGAAGGTGTCCACCGGCATCGGCACAGGCCTGGTCATCGATGGCCAGGTCTATCAGGGCGTCGACGGCGGGGCCGGCGATATCGGCCACGTCCGCCATCCTGCCTTCGCGGAACTGCAGTGCCAGTGCGGCTCGTTTGGCTGCCTGGCCGCTGGGGCCAGCGGAGGCGCGATCGCGCGCAAGCTCGCGGAGATGGGCATCGATGCATCGTCCGGACGTGATGTGCGCCAGCAACTGTTGGCCGGCAACGTGGACACGATGCGCCTCACGCACGACGCCGGCCGGAGGCTTGGTGAAGTGATGGCCACCGTAGTGTGCCTGCTCAATCCGGCAGTGCTGCTGATCGCGGGCGATCTCGCGTCGTCCTCATTGATCGGGGGCATCCGCGAGACGCTTTATCCCATGTCGCTCCCGCGAGCCACACGCCACCTGGACGTCCGGTTGGCGGCGCTGGGCGAAGACGCAGCAATCCGGGGGATGTCATCGCTGCTGGTGAACCAGGTCTTCTCGCCCGCTGCGGTCAACGCCCGCCTAGCCTGACAACGCCTGCCTGGCCAGACAACGCCTGCCTGGCCTGACAGACAGGGAACATCCCTGGACAGCCAGCTTTACGCGCGGGCCCGCGGAGCCAGGGCGTCGTTCAAGAATTCCAGGTGCGCCGGAGCGATTGGTGCGGTGTCGCTGGCATACTCAGGGTTCTTGGTGATGAATTTTTTGATAAATGGGCAAACCGGCACGATCCGGAAGCCGGCGCCGACTGTCTCATCCAGCGCCGCGGTGGCGAGCTTGCCCGCAAGCCCCTGCCCGCCGTATTCCTCGTTGATCACCGTGTGGTAGAAAATCCTCTGCGGTGAGCTGCCGCCGTCGTAATCCTTGTAGGCCGCCTTGCCGATGACGTTTCCGGCCACCAGCACTTCGAAGCGCTCGCGTTCAGGATTGTGGCGGATGGTGGCGTCATTCACGGAGGTCTCCTCGGTTCGGTTTCTGATACAGCCTAACCTCGGCACGCGCACCGTTATTTCAATAACCGCCTAACAGGCCAGGTTCAGCGCGTCCACGGCGGCTTTGGCCATCTCAACAGCCTGCGGGTCGTCGAAGCCAATCAGGTCCGGCTTGGGAGCGCGTGCCACCGCCATGGCCACCTGGCGGGATCCGTCAGCGCTGATGAGCGCCAGCGCTGCATATCCCCGCACTACCCCTATGTGGCCGAAATAGTCGTTATTGGAGCAGGAGTCGTACCGCCTCACCACGCCAAGGCCGAACTCTTGATATTTGGGATGGTGCATCTCTTCCAAGGTTTGCCGCGTCACCAGGGTCCCTTTCTGCAGGGCAGCGAAATACGTGTTGAGATCAGGGACGGTGGAAATCAAACCAGCGTCAGGGGAACCCCTGTGGAACGGACTGAGCGCGTTGTCCACCAACTCGCCGCTCTCCGATTGTGTATAGCCGTGGACCAGCTGCCGCGGGCCAGGTTCATCACCGGTCATCAGGGTGCCCTGCAACCCCAGCGGCTCCACGTTGTCTGCGCGGATGACGGTTCCAATGTCCTGGCCCCGCAGCTTCTCCACCAGGAGGGCAAGGGCCGAGTAGTTGGTGCCGGAGTAGCTGTAGAGGCTGCCTGACCCTCCGGTCCAGCGGGCGGTCGCAGCGGCACTGAGCCGCTCTTCAAGGCTCATGGGCTGGTCCCCTGCCTTACCCATCTGAAACAAGGCATACCAGTAGTCGGGCATCCCGGACCGGTGGCTGAGGAGGCTGCGGATCGTGATGGGTCCGGGCGGCTTGATGATGCTTTCGAAGTCCGGCAGGTACTCCTGGATGGCGTCATCCAGCTGGATTTCCCCCTCCTCCACCAGCTTCAGGACCGAGACCGCCACCATGGTCATGGTGATGTCGCCAACGTGGGTCTGGTCGGTCAACTGTACGGGTTCCCGGGTTTCCAGGTTTCGGACGCCGTCTGCCGAGGACCACTCCCCCACCCGCGACTTGAGCTGGACGATGACGGCGGTGGCTCCCCGGGCGCGCACGTTCTCGCTGTACTCTTTCAGCACTGCGGCGAAGGCTGGCTCCGTTGGGGCAGTCGTCGCTGCCGGGGATGGGGCGGTCGGCGACGGCTGGTCAGGGGGATCCGGGGCGCCGGTGCAGCCTGCAAGGGAGGCCACCAGCACGGCCGCAGCCAGGCCGGACGCAAGGCGGGAGGACCCGAAAGCATGAACGGCAGCCTGCATCCCATGTCCCTTCAAGGGGGGCCGGACAACAGCTGGACTCCCAAGAGACCGCCAGCAGCACCGGCACCTCCGATATTCCTCAGGGCGCCAACGGCTGTCAAGGACGACGATGCGGTACCCAGTGACTCAGCCGGCTTGGCCTTGTAGTGTCGAGGGCATCGCAGTGTCGAGGGCATCGCGCCCAAGCGAACAAGGAACTGACCCACGGATTTAGGAGAGAGCATGGCCGTCAACGACGACGAAGCAGTGGTTCTGGACCAGTGGACCCAGCGGCTGGCCCAGGCGCTGCAGATCCTGGACTTGGACGTGGACCAGGAGCTTCTCCTTGACCTGGCTCGGAAGTCTGCCGGTTCCGTGATCCACGCCGCAGCTCCGGTCACCACGTTCCTGGTGGGCTACGCGGCAGGGCTCGCAGCCGGCAACGGCAGCGCCGGTTCCAAGGAGGCGTCCTCCGCGGCAGTTTCGCAGGCGGCCGACGTCGCGTTCCGGCTGTGCGAGGACGGGCACGACGGCGGCCCGGCAGCCACGGGCTGGGCGGACACCGGGCAATAGCCGCAGCAGGGTTCCCGTCAACTGCCGTGGCCCGCATGGGCCGGTGCTGGCCGGCACCGCTTATGCGGCTACCGGCTCCCGCTATCCCGCCGCCGTGGGTTCCTCAACCAGCACGGGCACCGGCTCCAGCCGGACGATGACCGCCTTGGACACAGGCGTCTGGCTGCCCTCCGCCACACTCTCCAGCGGCACCAGGACATTGGCTTCGGGATAGTAGGCGGCAGCGCAGCCGCGGGCCGTGGGGTAGGACACCACCCGGAAGTTTCGCAGCACGCGCTCCACGTTGTCGTGGTAAACGCCGTGGATATCCACATGCTGCCCGTCATTGAGGCCCAAATCGGCCAGGTCCTCGGGGCTGACGAACACCACTTCGCGGCCCTTCCGGATGCCACGGTAGCGGTCGTTATGGCCGTAGATAGTGGTGTTGAACTGGTCGTGTGAGCGCATGCTCTGCAGGATCAGCGTCCCGGCGGGCCGCTCCACATGCTCAAGTTCGTTGACCGTCAGCACCGCCTTGCCGGTGGGGGTGTTGAACGTCCGAGAGTCCCGGGGCCCGTTGGGCAGCACAAAGCCGCCTTCCTGCCGGATCTTCCGGTTGTAGTCATCGCAGCCCACCACCACGTGGGAGATGTGGTCACGGATGAGGTCATAGTTTCTTTCGAAACCGCTCCAGTCGGCATGGACCGAATCTCCCACTACGTGCCGGGCAAGCCTGCTGACGATAGCCACCTCGGACAGCAGGCCTGGCGCTACGGGGTCCACCGTTCCGTGTGAGGCGTGCACGGCGCAAACGGTGTCCTCCACCGAAACGAACTGTGGCCCGGATTCCTGGAGGTCGATTTCCGTGCGGCCCAAGGTGGGCAGGATCAGCGCTTCGGCGCCAGTGACGGTGTGTGAGCGGTTGAGCTTGGTGGAAATCTGCACCGAAAGCTCGGTGTTTTCCATCGCCGCAAACGCGGCGTGTGTGTCCGAAATGGCCCCTACGAAGTTGCCGCCGAGCCCCACAAAAACCCGGATGCCGCCGTCGCGCATTTGCCGGATGGTTTCGACGGCGTCCACGCCGTGCTCGCGGGGCGGATCGAAGTTGAATTCCTTGCCCAGCGAGTCCAGGAAGGCCGGCGGCATCTGCTCCCAGATGCCCATGGTCCGGTCGCCTTGGACATTGCTGTGGCCTCGGATGGGCGAGGCGCCGGCGCCCGGCTTGCCGATGTTGCCGCGGAGCAGCAGCAGGTTGATGATCTCCTTGATGGTGGCCACGCCCTTTTTGTGCTGCGTGATGCCCATGGCCCAGGTGATGATCACCTTGTCCGCCCTCAGGTAGCGGTCCGCAAGCTCGTCGATCTCCTCGGTCCGCAGCCCGGTGGCCTCAAGGACCGCGGCTTCATCCAGGTGGGCGAGATGGGTCCGCAGTTCCTCCAGCCCCTCGCAGTGCTGCTGGAGAAACTGATGGTCGAGGATGGTGCCTGGGGCTGCGGCCTCGGCGTCCAGCACCCGCTTCGAAACGGCTTGCAGGAGTGCCATATCGCCGCCGATCCGGACCTGCATAAACTGGTCCGCCAAATCCGTGCCGCGTCCCACGATGCCCTTGACCGTCTGCGGGTTCTTGTAACGCATCAGGCCGGCCTCCGGCAGCGGGTTCACCGCGACGATGCTGGCCCCGGCCTCTTTGGCTTCCTCCAGCGCGGTGAGCATCCGCGGGTGGTTGGTCCCCGGATTCTGGCCCATGATGACAATCAGGTCCGCCTTGGCGAAGTCATCGTAGGAGATAGTGGCTTTGCCGATGCCGATGGTCTGGCCCATCGCCCAGCCCGAGGATTCATGGCACATGTTGGAACAGTCCGGCAGGTTGTTGGTGCCGTAGGCGCGGACGAACAGCTGGTAGAGGAATGCGGCCTCGTTGGAGGTCCTGCCGCTGGTGTAAAACGTGGCCTGGTCCGGGGAAGTGAGGCCCTTGAGCTTGTCCGAAACGATGCTGAACGCCTGTTCCCAGCTGACGGGGCGGTAGTGGTCCTCCCCCGCGGGCTTGTAGACGGGTTCCGTGAGGCGCCCCTGCATCCCCAACCAGTATTCGGAGCGTTCGCGGAGCTCGCTGACCGGGTGCTCCGCCCAGAAATCGGAACCGATCACCACGGGCGTCGCTTCCCAGGTGACGGCCTTGGCGCCGTTCTCGCAGAACTCAAAGGTCTTGCGGTGCCCGGGGTCCGGCCAGGCGCAGCTCATGCAGTCGAAGCCGTCTTTCTGATTCAGCGCCAGCAGCGTCTTTGCTGCCCGGCCCGCGCCCATGTGCTTCAAGGCCGGCTGCATGGAGTGGTACACGCCGGGAACGCCTGCCGCCCACGCCTTAGGATGCCCGCTGACCTCGATCTCGGACTCGTCGGCCTCTTCCACCTTGGGGTTCTTGCGCGTCACGCTGCACTCTCCTTGTTCCTGCGGAGACCGAAACGCGCCGGCTGCATCAGCGGAACGGTCACTTTCCACAGTTGTTCAGGGGCCCCCGGAAGTCAAGGACGGTGGCCGGTTCAGGGCCGGGCAGCAACGGGCTCAAGTACAAGCACGGACGACGGCGGCAGCCACCTCGCGTAGGCTAGTCACCACGGCTGAAGCAACCGGCCGCAGGACCCACCTTCCGGAGCTGCAACATGTCCGAGAATCCTGCGCTGCGCGCGCTCGCCTCCTCTGCTTTTTCACTGCCCCAACTGCGCGACGGCCAACTCGCGGGTATGGCCGCACTGGCTGACGGCCGTGATGTCCTCGCCGTGATGCCCACCGGCTATGGCAAGTCCGCCATTTACCAGGTTGGAGCCGTCCACTTGCACCGCCGGACGGGACGCCCCGCCGTCGTGGTTTCACCCCTGATAGCCCTCCAGGAGGACCAGATCGATGGTCTCGCCGAGGTGCTGGGACCGGACGCCGCCGTCGCCATCAATTCTGTCCGCTCCGGCGCGGAACTGGAAGATGCCTGGCAAAAGGTGGAGGCAGGCACTGCAATCTTCCTGTTCCTGGCACCGGAGCAGCTGGCAAAAAAGGAAACGGTGGAGCGGCTCGCCGCCCTGCACCCCACTCTGCTGGTGGTGGACGAGGCACATTGTGTCTCCTCCTGGGGCCACGATTTCCGGCCCGATTACCTCACCCTCGGCACGGTCAGGGAGCAGCTGGGCAACCCGCCGGTTGCCGCACTGACAGCCACGGCTTCGCCGCCGGTGCGGGAGGAAGTTGTGGAGCGGCTGGGGATGAAGGATCCGCTGGTCCTGGTCCGCGGCTTTGACCGGCCCAACATCAGCGTGGAGGTGGTCCGGCACCATGAGGCAAAGGAAAAGCGCCGCGCTGTAGTGGAGCAGGTCTGCGCGCTGGCCGAGGGAAACGGCGGCGCCGTCCGGAGGGGGCTGCTGTACGCCGCCAAACGCAAGGACACAGAGAAGTATGCGGCCGAGCTGACTTCGCGCGGACTCCGCGCCGAGGCCTATCATGCCGGCCGCTCCGCCGCGGACCGCGAGCGTATCCTTGGGCTGTTCATGGACGACCGGCTGGACACTGTGGTGGCCACTACCGCGTTCGGGATGGGAATTGATAAGCCCAACGTCCGGTTCGTCATCCACGCCGACATTCCCGAATCGCTCGATGCCTACTACCAGGAGGTGGGGCGTTCCGGGCGGGACGGCGAGCCTGCGGTTGCTGTCCTGCACTACCGGGCCGAGGACCTGGGCCTGCGGAAGTTCTTCGGCACGCACTCCCCGGACCCGGATTCGCTGTTGGCCCTGCTCAAGGTGCTCCGGTCGGCGGACGGCCCTGTTTTTGCGTCGTCCCTGGCAGAACTCACGGACCTGTTGCCCCGGCGCGTGACGGGCCTGCTGAACCTGCTGCACGAGGCCGGGGCGGTGACCTCAGGCAAACGGGGTGTGCGCCTCACCTCGAAAGCCAAGCTGTCCGCGCTGGTGCGGGACGCCGTCGGCCTCGCCGAAGCCCGCCAACGAGTGGACCAGTCCCGGCTCAACATGATGCGCGCCTACGCCGAAACCGACGGCTGCCGCCGGCAATTCCTGCTGGGCTACTTCGGCGAGCACCTTCCGCAGCCGTGCGGCAACTGCGATGCCTGTGCGGAGGCAGTACGGCAGTCCGCCCCGGCTGGGCAGGAGCACCCGGGCGTGGACCACGACGGCGGCCCTGCCGGCCAAGAGCAGGATGTTCCGTTCCCCCTCCAGTCCACAGTCACCCACAAGTCCTGGGGGCCCGGCCTGGTGATGCGCTATGAGGACGATGTGATCACGGTCCTGTTTGAGCGGGAGGGCTATAAGACGCTTTCACGGAAGGCTGTCCTGAAGCGGAAACTGCTGAAGCCTGCTTAGGTAGGCTGGAGGGAGACTCCGACGAAAGGCCCGCCACGTGGAAGTTCCCTCCATTGTCTGGACCCTGACCATCGCAGGAATTGTTGGCCTTCTGGCCTTCGATTTCTTCTTCCATGTCCGAAAGGCCCACACCCCGTCGTTGAAGGAATCGGCCATCTGGTCCTCCATCTACGTGGGTATCGCGCTCCTCTTTGGCCTTGGCGTGCTGATGTTTGGCGGCACCACCATGGGTACCGAATACTTCGCCGGCTATGTCACGGAGAAGGCACTGTCCGTGGACAACCTCTTTGTGTTCCTCATCATCATGGCCAGCTTCCGGGTGCCCCGGGCGGACCAGCAAAAGGTGCTGTTGTTCGGCATCGTCTTTTCGCTCATTGCCCGCACGGCCTTCATCTTCCTCGGCGCCGCCCTGATTAACAGCTTCGCGTGGGTGTTCTACATCTTCGGGCTCATCCTCCTGATCACCGCCGGCAACCTGCTCAGGCCCAATGTCCACGACGAAGAATCCGAAGGCCTGGTGGTCAGGCTCGCCAAGAAGTACCTCCCGGCGTCGGCACATTACGACGGCGACAAACTGTTCACCATGGAGGACGGCAAACGCGTCCTGACACCGATGCTCCTGGTGATGGTGGCCATTGGCGGAACTGACATCCTGTTCGCCCTGGACTCCATCCCCGCAATTTTCGGCCTGACCCAGAATGTGTACATCGTCTTTACCGCCACTGCGTTCTCACTGATGGGCCTGCGCCAGCTGTTCTTCCTCATTGACGGCCTGCTGGACCGCCTGATTTTCCTCTCCTACGGGTTGGCAGCCATCCTGGGCTTCATCGGCGTGAAACTGATCCTGCACGCCTTGCACGAGAACACCCTGCCCTTCGTCAACGACGGCCAGCACGTCAATGTGGTGGAAGTCAGCACGGCAGTTTCCCTCACGGTCATCCTGGGCGTCCTGGTGGTCACCATCCTCGCGTCCATCTTCAGTCCCAAGGGCAAAGCCAAGAACGCGGTGTCCGGCGCCAAGCGGCACGCCACCGAATACCTGGACCTCACCTACGAAACGGACATGGCGGAGCGGGACAAGATCTTCGCCCGCATGGTCCGCGAGGAAGACCAGATCCGCAAGCTTCCCGAGAAGTACAAGCGGCTCATCCGCAACGAGACCGAGTTCCTAACGCTGTTGCGCAACGCCCACACCGAGCACGACAAGGCCCAGGTCCGGGCGGACGCCGAGGGCTGACCGGAGACCCCGCCACCCCCTTCCTTGCCGTCCGGACCAAATTGTCAGTCCCTCTTGCTAGATTCAAATAAAGGCCAGGGGAACCGTCCTCAGGCCAGGCCAGTCAATGGGGAGGCCCCATGTTCCTGCTCGATCCTGCCACCCTTGATCCCGGCGCGGCGCCTGACCTGGTGTTTTCCGCCAGCGACCTCGTGGCCGCCAGCGAGTGTGAGTACCGGACGCTCCGGGTCCTGGACGAGAAACTGGGCCGCTCCCCCAAGGCCGAATTTCCCGACGACGAGATGCAACGCCGCGCCGGCGCCCTGGGCGACAAGCACGAGGCGAAGGTGTTGGCGGGCCTGATCGCGCAGTACGGCCAGTGGGATGCCAGCCGCGGTGCCGGTGTGTATTCGATCGAGCGTGGCGAAAACGCCCGTGCAGACCTCGTAGCCAAGCAGGCGGAAACCGAGCTGGCGCTGCGGGCAGGGGCGGACGTGGTCTTCCAGGCAACTTTCTTCGACGGCGAATTCCTCGGCTACGCGGACTTCATCGTCAACGAGGCCGCCGGCACCGGAAGTCCGGGACGGTACGAGGTCTGGGACACCAAGCTGGCCCGGCACGCCAAGGTGGGCGCCCTCCTGCAACTGGCTGCCTATGGCGACCAGCTGATCGGGATGGGGCTGGACCCCTCCCCCAAGGTCACCCTGGTGCTGGGCGCCGTGGTGGACGGCGACTACGTGCGCAGCGTCCATTCCCTGCCAGACCTGCTGCCGGTCTTCCGCGAGCGCCGCGATCGCTTCCGTTCCCTGACCGCTTCCCACCGCGGAGGCGACGGCCCCGTGGAGTGGCTGCAGCCCGGCATCACCTGTTGCGGGCGGTGCAACTATTGCGCCGAGCAGGTCAAGGCTCACCGGGACCTCTTGATGGTGGGCGGGATGTCCACCCTCCGCCGGAAGAAGCTTCGTGCCGAGGGAATCACCACCATTGATGCCCTGGCGGACCTTCCGCCGGAGCAGGCAACCGGTTCACTGGCGCGGCTCCGCGACCAAGCCAGGATGCAGTTGGGCCGGGACGTTCCGCACGGCTCGCGGACGTTCATCAAGGACGGCGAGGACCACACGGTCACGTTCAAGGTGCTGCCGGAGAACGCACTGGACACCATCCCCGCGCCCAGCCCTGGCGACATCTTCTTTGACTTCGAGGGTGATCCGCTCTGGCAGGACCCGGCCACCAGCCAGTGGGGACTCGAGTACCTGTTCGGCGTGATTGAGTCCCCGGATGCCGCCGCTGATACCGCTGATAAGCCGGTATTCCGTCCGTTCTGGGCGCATTCCCGCTCTGAAGAACGGCAGGCTTTCCTGGACTTCCTGGCCTACGTGGAGGAACGTCGTTCCCGGTACCCGGACATGCATGTCTACCACTACGCCGCGTATGAAAAGTCTGCGCTCCGGAACCTGTCCGTGACCCACCTGGCGGGCGAGGAGATCGTAGACGACTGGCTCCGGGAAGGTGTATTGGTGGACCTCTACGCCACGGCCCGGCACTCCCTCCGGATCTCCGAGCCCTCTTACTCCATCAAGAAACTTGAGCCCCTCTATATGGGCGACAACCTTCGCTCAGGCGACGTGAAGGATGCAGGTGCCTCCGTGGTGGCCTACGCCGCCTACTGCGCGGCGCGGGACGACGGCGATGCCGCCGGCGCCCAGGAAGTCCTGGCCTCAATTTCTGACTACAACGAATACGACTGCCTCTCCACCCTCCGCCTCCGCGATTGGCTGCTGCAGCTGCGGAGTTCGGCTTCCGGGGCCCCATCAGGGGAGCCCGCGGCGGCAGCAACGCTCGACTCCGGGGGGCAGCTGCCGCTGCTGCGGGAGCTTCCGGAGGACGGGCCGGACGTGGAACCAACGCCCGAGGAGCTCCGGCTCCGGGAGTATCTGGCCGGACTCCCCGATACCAGGCCCTGGACCGACGATGAGCGTGCCATCGCCATGGTGGCCGCCGCCACCGGCTACCACCGGCGCGAACGGAAGCAGTTCTGGTGGGAGCACTTCGACCGCACGGAATCCGAAATCGACCACTGGTCCGAGCACCGCAACGTGTTTGTGGTGGACTCCGCCGAAGTGGTGGCGGACTGGGTCCTCGCCAAGCCCACAGTGCGGATGCGCACCCGTGTCCTGAGGCTCTGCGGAACCATGAGTGAGGGCTCGGACTTCAAACCCGGCAGCACGTGGTGCCGGCTCTACGATTCACCAGTGCCAGACGGACTGGAGGATCCGCAGGGAAACCTGCTGGCGCGTGGCTTTAGCTTCGGCACCCTGGTCACCGCCGTAGAGGACCACCCGGACATTCCGGGCAAAACCCTCATCACCATCGAGGAAAAGGAGACCGGCAAGGTCCCTGCGTACCCGCACTTCCCGGTGGCCCTGACGGAGGATAAGCCCGTCCCCACACTGAATATAGAGGCCGCCTTGGCGGAGCTGGCCCAGTCCGTGGGGGCCTCGGTGCCACGGTTGCCGGAGCATCCGGGTGTGGACATCCTGCGCAAGGCACCGCCGCGGTTCCGCTCGCTCTCCTCCCCCGCCGCCGTCGGGAAGGACAGCTCCGGAGCGGCGGACTATGCCACGGCCATTACCGCCTCGCTGCAGGACCTTGACCGCTCCTACCTCGCCGTCCAGGGTCCTCCGGGAACCGGCAAGACCTACGTCGGCTCCCATGTCATCGCCCGGCTGGTGCAGGAGGGCTGGAAAATCGGCGTTGTCGCCCAGTCCCACGCCGTTGTGGAGAACATGCTCTGCACAGCCATTAAAACCGCCGGGGTCGCCCCTGACCGGGTGGCCAAGAAACTTGCCTCGGGTCACGACGTGCCTTGGCACCACACTAAGGAAGCCGACGTCGCCGCCCTGCTTGCTTCGCACGGCGGATGCCTGGTGGGCGGCACCGCGTGGACCATGACCGGCAAGACAGTTCCGGCCGGGTCCCTGGACCTGCTGGTCATTGACGAAGCAGGGCAGTTCTCGCTGGCCAACACCTTGGCTGTGGCACGTTCCGCTCAACGCCTGCTGCTCCTGGGGGACCCGCAACAGCTCCCGCAGGTTACCCAGGGCTCGCATCCGGAACCCGTGGACGAGTCCGCGCTCGGCTGGCTGGCCGCCGGGCACGCCACCCTCCCCACGGAGCTGGGCTATTTCCTGGCGGACAGTTGGCGAATGCACCCCGAACTGTGCCGCGCAGTGTCAGTACTGAGCTACGACGCCAAGCTCGAATCCGCACCGGCGGCCACACTCCGGAGCCTGGCCGAGGTGGCTCCCGGAGTGGAAACGGTGTTCGTAGATCACAGCGGCAACACCACCTCGTCCGCCGAAGAGGCCGCCGAAGTAGTCAGGCAGGCGCGGCGGCACATCGGGCTGAAGTGGATCGCAGGCGGCGACCAGCCTGCCCGGCCGCTGGCAGCCGAAGACATCCTGGTGGTAGCCGCCTACAACGCCCAGGTCCAGCTGATCCGCCACGCGCTCCAACAGGCGGGCCTGGAAGGGGTCCGGGTGGGGACCGTGGACAAGTTCCAAGGGCAGGAGGCTCCCGTTGTCCTGGTGTCCATGGCCTGCTCCGCTGTCGCCGAAGCCCCCCGCGGCGCCGAATTCCTGTTGAACCGGAACAGGATCAACGTGGCAGTTTCCCGCGGCCAGTGGCGGGCAGTGATTGTCCGCTCCCCCGAACTCACCAACTACATGCCCCGGAAACCAGAGGTGCTGGAGCAACTCGGAGCGTTCATCGGCCTAAGCCCCAGGACCAGCGTCGTCCGGCCGGGCTAAAAGTAAAACGCCCCGGTCAGCGGGCCTTGAAACCCCGGAAGGCACCCTCGGCCGCGGACAGGGTATCTTCAACCCTTTCCACCCTGCCGGGGGTGTTGTCCGACTTCAGCCAGTCGAGCAACTCCTCCACCCGGGCTGGTGGTCCCTCGGCAATCACCGAGACCGAGCCGTCGTCGAGGTTTTTCACCAACCCCGTCAGGCCCAACTCCTCCGCCTTCCCCATCGTCCAAAAGCGGAATCCGACGCCCTGCACCGCGCCGAAGACGCGAGCGGAAAGCCGGATGTCGCCGTCGTCCGGCCCTGCCCAGTCCGGTCCTGATGGATCCCGCCCAGCGGAGTGCCTCCCGGAATGCCGCCCTTCGGAAGCTGCCATGGCGTCAGGACTGCTTGACCAGCGCCGCTTCGACGTTGATCCTGACTTTGTCGCTCACCAGGAGACCGCCCGTTTCCAGGACCGCGTTCCACGTCAGGCCGAACTCCTTGCGGCTGATCTCGGCCTCTGCGGAGAAGCCGGCGCGGGTGGCTCCAAAGGGATCAACGGCCACGCCGGTGAATTCAACTTCGAGTTCGATGGGTTTGGTGACGCCGCGGATGGTGAGGTCGCCTGTGAGCGTGTAGTCCTCGCCGTCGCCTTCTGCTGAGGTGGCCCGGAAAGTCATCTCGGGGAAGTTCTCCACGTCGAAAAAATCCGGACCCTTTACGTGGGCGTCCCGATTGGCGTCGCCGGAATCGAAGCTGGCTGTCTTAACGGTGGCGTGGAGCGAGGCGTCGGCCAAGGACTGGCCGATCCTGGCCTCGGCGCTGGCGTCCGTGAAGCGGCCGCGGACTTTGCTGATGCCCGCGTGGCGGACCGTAAAGCCGATCTCGCTGTGGGACATGTCCAATGTCCAGACGCCCGGCGTGATTCCTGAGGGAAGAGTCATTTCCGCATCTCCTAGGTGGGTGGAAACCGGTCACAGCGACCAAAACCCACAGTGCGTCACTCCGCAGTTTTTGTCCAGAGAGGGGCGCCCACGGAGGATCCGCAGGCCGGCCCACTACTGGACAAAAGATCCCCGGCGCAGTCAGCTGATGACGATATCCCTGGTGCGGTGATCGTAACGGATGGTGACAGTGCCGCCGTTGTGGTGCAGTTCGTGGTTGGGGCCATCGAAGGTGCCGAACGCGCCGTAGTTCTCTTCCCAGGAACGGTTCAACGCGATCTTGAAGGTGTAGTAGCCAGCAGGCAGTTCGGCACTGATAACCCACTGCTGGGCGACGAAATCGAACGTCATCTGGGCTTCGTCGTACTGCGGAGCCCAGTCCTCGGGAGCGCCAAGGAGCGTGTTGAAGTCACCCGCCACTGCCACGGCCTCGGGCTGCGGGAAGGTTTCCACATCCGGTCCTTCAAGCGATTCCGCCACAGCCGCTTCCGACTTCGTCTTCGTCTTCGTAGCAGCCTTCCGCGTACGGACAGCCTTGACCACCGGCTCCACGGCCTCTTCGATAATCTTGGCGGCCTTGCCGACAGCCTCGGCAGCCTTCTTCGCCGGCGCCTTCTTGGCAGGGGCCTTCTTGGCGGGAGCCTTCTTGGCGACCTCATCGCCGGCTGCTGAGTCCTTGACCACGGCGCTCTTGCGGGTAGTCCTGGCCGCGGCAACCTTGGCGGGGGCGGCAACAGGCGCAACCGGAACCGGGGTGTCGGCAGGGACGGGAGTTCCGGCGTCGAGCGCCGAGGCAAACGAGTCCGCATCAGGGAAGGCAACCGTGGCCCGCATCCCGTCCTCGGTGATGGTCCAACCGGAGCGGCCCTTGACCAGCCAGCCGGCCTTGACCAGCTTGGCGGTAGCGGACGTGAGGGTCTTGTGTCCGCGGGGGATCCCGCCGCTGAGAAGCTCGGCCTCGTGCGGGCTGAACGGTACGCGGGCGGTGGCTTCTGCGAGCACGCCTCCTGCGTTCAGAGCATCGCCGGTCCACGTGCCTTCCGTCAGGACATCCAGCACGGACTTGAGTCGAAGGTTGGTGTTTTCTGTAGTGGACTTGGCCATGGTTCCCCTTTGTAAAGCGATCGGTCAATAGGCATCTTGCCAATAGCCTGTTAAATCGCACGACTTGAATTGGTTAACTCTGCGTGTCGTGACCGACTATGACGCGTGTAACACCGGAAGTGAGGCGGGAGTCTCGGGTTTGGGGCTGTTTACTCAACCCGGGGCGCTGAAATGGCTTCCGCCGGTCCCCGCCCAGACACGCTTTGCGGCACTAGTTTAGCTGCTGGTAGCCCCGGTTGCGTCCAAGGCTTTGGGCTACGCCCGGTTCAGTTCGTCCAGCAGCTCCGCTTTGCGCTCCTCCGAGGCAAAGGACGAGTGGATGGAGTTGGCGGCCAGCCGGGAACGGTCAAAGTCGGAAAGCCCCAAGGCAGTTTCGAGCTGGGCGAAGTTGTCGTCCACGTAGCCGCCGAAATACGCCGGATCATCCGAATTCACTGAGACGTTGAGCCCGGCTGCCAGCATGGCGGGCAGCGGGTGGTCCGCCAGCGTATCCACTGCGCGCAACCGGACGTTGGACAGTGGGCAGACTGTCAGCGGAATCCGGTCTGCTACAAGCCGCTCCACCAGGTCGGGATCCTCCATGCACCGGATGCCATGGTCGATCCGCTCCACGCCAAGGATGTCCAGCGCCTCGATGATGTACGACGCCGGTCCCTCCTCGCCCGCGTGGGCGGTCAGCCGCAGGCCCGCTTCCCGGGCTTTGGCGAAGAGGCGTTCAAATTTCGACGGCGGATTGCCCACCTCGGCCGAGTCCAGGCCGATCGCGCCGATCGGGGCGTTCATGGCCAACAATCCATCCAGGACTTCCAGCGCGGATTCCTCAGAGAGGTCGCGAAGGAACGCGGCGATCAGCATGGTGGAGATGTCGAAGTCCTTCACCGAGGTCGCCAAGGCGGAGGCCACTCCGTTGACACAGGTTTCCAAGCTGATGCCGCGGGACAGGTGGGCCTGCGGGTCCATCATGATCTCGGCGTGCCGGACACCGGCGGCCGCAGCCCGGGCCAGGTAGTCGCGGGTCATATCGGCGAAGTCCTGTTCCGTCTGCAGCACCGCCATGTTGGCGTAGTACAGGTCCAGGAAAGACTGAAGGTCGGTGAACTCGTACAGTCCACGAAGCTCGTCAAGCCCCGAATATGGGAGGGAGATGCCGTTGCGCTCCGCCAACTCAAAGATCAGCTCCGGCTGCAGGGTTCCCTCGATGTGCAGGTGCAGTTCCGCGACGGGCAGGATCCTCACAACCGCTTCGGTCCCGGCCAGCTCCGTGTCTGGAAGGTCCGACGCCGGAACTTCCGGTTCGGCGAAAGGAGTGGCGGCTGTGTCCCGGTAATTGTCCATCGGGTCAGGATATCGCCCACCGGCCGGTTCGCGGCTAGAGTCGGATCAATGCGGAACCCTCAGCAGGCTGACGATATTTCCCTTCCCACTCCTGACCATCTTTCGGACGGCTTTGTGCGGGTCCGGGGCGCGCGCGAGAACAACCTGCAGAACGTGGACGTGGATGTGCCGCGGGACTCCATCGTGGCGTTCACCGGGGTCTCCGGTTCGGGTAAGTCGTCACTGGCTTTTGGCACCATCTATGCCGAAGCCCAGCGGCGCTACTTCGAATCAGTGGCACCGTACGCACGCCGCCTTATCCAGCAGGGCCACAATCCCAAGGTGGAGATGATCTCCGGGCTGCCGCCCGCCGTCGCGCTTCAACAGCGGCGCGGCGCGCCCAGCAGCCGCTCCACGGTGGGCACGGTGACCACGCTCTCCAACTCGCTCCGTATGCTCTTTTCACGGGCCGGGACCTATCCGGCGGGCGCCGAGCCATTGGACTCCGACGCCTTTTCGCCGAACACCGCCGCCGGAGCTTGCCCCGAATGCCACGGACTGGGCGTCGCCCATACGGTGACCGAGGAATCCCTGGTCCCGGACTCCACCTTGACCATCCGGGAAGGTGCCATCGCGGCTTGGCCGGGAGCGTGGCAGGGAAAAAACCTCCGCGATATCCTCAGCCATCTCGGCTACGACGTGGACGTGCCCTGGCGGAAGATGCCCAGGAAGCAACGCGACTGGATCCTGTTCACCGATGAACAGCCCGTCGTGGAAGTCACCCCCGAGCGGGACCGGGTGGCCAAACCCTACAAGGGGCGCTTCTGGAGCGCCAAAAGCTACGTCCTGCACACCTTGGCGGACTCCCAGAGTACCGCCATGCGCGAGCGCGTCCTGGCGTTTATGGAGTCCGGGCCGTGTCCGCGTTGCGGCGGCACCGGGCTCCGGACTGAAGCCCTCGCCGTAACCTTCGCGGGCCGGACCATCGCAGAATTCAACGCAACGCCGATGGCCGAGTTGGCCGAGATCCTCCGTCCGACCGCCGTTTTGAAGGACGCCGGAACTGCCTCCCGCCGGCAATCCTCCGGCGAGGAAAACGAGGTGGCGGTAGCCATCACCGCAGACCTCCTGCAGCGCATCACCGTGCTGCTGGAGCTGGGCCTGGGATACCTGGCCCTGGGCCGCGGCACTCCCACCCTCTCACCCGGCGAGATGCAGCGGCTGAGGATCGCCACACAGCTGCGTTCCGGACTGTTCGGCGTGATCTATGTGCTGGACGAGCCGTCGGCCGGCCTCCATCCGGCAGACGCGGAGCCGCTCCTGGCGGTATTGGACCAGCTCAAGGCGTCCGGGAACTCGGTTTTCGTGGTGGAGCACAACATGGACGTGGTCCGCCGGGCAGACTGGCTCGTGGACGTTGGACCCCGCGCGGGGGAAGGCGGCGGCGAGGTGCTTTACAGCGGTCCCGTTGCCGGGCTCGCGGCCATCGAAAAATCGGTTACCCGCCCGTTCCTGTTCGACGGCGGTGGGGCCCACAGCGGGTCCGGCGGCGGTTCGCCCGAGGGCGGCACTTTTGGACGCAGCAAGTCCGACGGCGGCGGCGCGCCACGGACGGGCGGTGGCCGGAAGCCCGATGGCTGGCTGGAGCTGGCCGGCATCAGTCGGCACAACCTCAAGGATCTCGATGCGCGGTTCCCGTTGGGCGTCTTGACGGCAGTCACGGGAGTGTCCGGTTCAGGCAAGTCCACCTTAGTGAGCCACGTCCTCGGGGAGGTGGTGGGATCCGGACTGAGGACCCATCAGGCGGGACAACCGGCAAAAGCTACGCAGACGGAAGGCCCGGACGAGGAGGGACCTGCTACGCCGTTGTCGGTGGGCCTTGTCAGCGGCACCGACCGGATCGACAGGCTGGTCACTGTGGACCAGAAGCCCATCGGGCGCACACCCCGCTCCAACCTCGCCACGTATACCGGACTGTTCGACGCCGTGCGCAAGGAGTTCGCCGCCACGGAGCAGGCCCGAGCTCGCGGTTTCGGCGCCGGGAGGTTCTCCTTCAATGTGGCAGGCGGCCGCTGCGAAACCTGCCAGGGCGAGGGCTTTGTGGCAGTGGAACTGCTCTTCCTCCCGGGCAGCTACGGCCCGTGCCCGGAGTGCGGCGGTTCCCGCTACAACCCGGAAACCCTGGAGGTGACGTACCGGGGGAAGAACGTGGCCGAGGTGCTCCGCCTGACGGTGGACGCTGCCGCAGCGTTCCTGGCCGATGTTCCCGCCGCGGCCCGCAGCTTGAAGAGCCTTAGGGACGTCGGCCTGGGCTACCTCCGCCTGGGCCAGCCGGCCACTGAACTCTCCGGCGGCGAGGCCCAGCGCATCAAGCTGGCCACCGAGCTCCAGCGCGCAAAGAAGGGCCACACCCTCTACCTTCTAGACGAGCCCACTACCGGGCTCCACGCCGCCGATGTCCAACTGCTCATGGCCCAACTCCACGGGCTGGTGGACAGCGGCAACACCGTGGTGGTGGTGGAACACGAGATGGCCGTCGTAGCTGGGGCGGACTGGGTCATCGACCTGGGCCCATCCGGCGGGGACGCCGGCGGCAGGATCGTCGCCGCCGGAACCGTTGCCGACGTCGCGCGTTCCCCGCACAGCCGTACTGCCGCTTACCTGGCCGCGGCACTTCCCCAACCGACCACCAGCCAACTCCCAGAAGGCATCTCGGTTTGATAACGGCACCGTGATGTCCTAGCGTGAAAGACAAGCCCGCCAAACGGGCGACAGGAATGCCCGGTGCTGCCTCCACCAGAACTGCCCGGCCGGCAGACACCGAAAATGACCTCTATTCGTCAGGGGCGGGCAGTGGCGCAACGACCTCCGGGGACGGATCGAGCGCAGGTGGCCTTCAGGAGCATCACCACATGAAAAACACCACCTTCCGTACTGCCGCACGCCGTGGAGTCACCCTTGCCGCCGTCTCAGCAGCAGGGCTTGCACTCTCCGCAACAGCCGCTAACGCGGCCACCAGCACATCAACATGGGACGCCCTGGCGCAGTGTGAGAGCGGCGGCAACTGGTCCACCAACACCGGCAACGGCTACACAGGCGGCCTGCAGTTCAGCGCCAGCACGTGGGCAGCCTACGGCGGCACAGGCTCGGCTGCAGACGCCAGCCGTGAGCAGCAGATCGCCGTGGCCGAACAAGTGCAAGCATCCCAGGGCTGGGGTGCGTGGCCGTCCTGCGCCTCCCAGCTTGGCCTGAGCGGTGGAGGCGGCGCCACTGCTCCCCAGAGCGTGCCGGTCCAGAGCGTGCCGGTCGAGACGGCACCGGCCCAAAACGTCCCCGTTCAGAGCGCGCCACTGGCAGCGCCGACTGACGCGGTGCAGGCCGCCCAGCACGTCGCACCCGTGGCGTTGAGCGGCGAAACCTACACACTAGAGGCGGGCGATACCCTCAGCACCGCAGCCGAAAAGCTGGGCATCGATGGCGGTTGGCAGAGCCTGGCCGACGCCAACACGGACACCGTCGCTGATCCTGACCTCGTGTTTGAGGGCCAGGTCCTTCAGCTTCCAGCCTAGGCTGCCAGGAACCCCGGCTTTCTATCCGGAATAACGACGCCGGAGCTCCCCCCAGCGGGGAGCTCCGGCGTCGTTGTTGTGTCTTGAGCTTGTGGACCGGCTGCTGCGGTTACGCTACGGCCGGGATTTCGCGGATGATGCGCACTTTCCAGGCGGCGTCATCGCTGGTATCCAGGAGGGCCACCGTGCCGTGGGCCACGTTCAGTGCCACGCGCTTGGCTGCCAGCAGTTCGAGGTAAAGGTGCTCGTTCATGCGGCTGGGCGTGTCGATCATGTACTTCACAGCGTCACGGACTTTGCGGTAATTCGCGCTCCGTTCACGGTGCAGGTGCAGTTCGAGGCTCTGGCGCTGGCGGACTTTGGGTTCGTGCTTGTTGAGCCAGGACACAGCCGCGTGGACGCCGATGACGAGGGCCAGGGAGACGCCGTAGATCCACCAGCCGCTGGTCAGGAGGAACAGCGGCAGGTTTCCGATGGCCACAATCGCGATGATGACGCGAAGGGCGGCGATCTTACGGAGGGTCAGGGCCACAGACGCCAGGGCGGCGCGGAATCCGTGCTGGTCCTTGCGGGCCGTGGCGGGGTCGATTATGAACTCATCAAGGACCAGGATGCCGTTGGCCTCCGGACTCAGCATCTGCCCGAACTTAGGCGTGCAAGGCTGTGCAGTACCGGGGGTCATTTCAGGTGTAGTTGTCATGTAAAGGCTTCCGGGACGCTGGGGTGTTTCGGTGATCTTAGTGGTAAGGCCTACCTGCTGTATGCATCGGTCCACTATGTGAACATCCTCCGGCTTTCTCCTGTGGCGGCCGGCACTGCAATTGGCACTTGGGCCGCATGCCGTCAGACTGAAGGGATGCAAACCTTCCTTCCGTACCCCGATTTCCGGCAGAGCGCCGCAGCACTGGACACTGCCAGGCTCGGCAAGCAGCGCGTCGAAGCGCTGCAGACCCTTCGGGCGCTGGTCATCCCTGAGTACGGCTGGCAGACCCACCCGGCCGTCCGGATGTGGATGGGCTACGTTCCAGCACTGACCATGTACGGCTTGGCCATGGTTGACGAGTGGACTGAACGTGGCCACCCGGACAACACCCGCGCCAACATCACCGAGTTCGCTCCGCAGGCAGCCCACCCCGACTACGCCGCCAAAATCCCCATGCCGCCATGGCTGGGAAATTCGGATTTCCACCTGAGCCACCGGTCAAAGCTCCTCCGCAAGGAACCCAAGTTCTACAAATCTGTGTTCCCTGACGCCATACCGGACATTGACTACATCTGGCCCGAGCCCAAGCATGAGTTCCTGCCCGAGGACCCCGAAGGCGACATCCTGTGGATCCTGCGCTCACCGCATGCAGAATTCAGCCCGGAGACACTAAACACCGTGGCCCTGCCGCCGGTCCGCCGCGCCATTGCTGCCGCCGAGCAGGACGATTACTCCCTTGTTTATGCGGACGACGGGTCGCGCCGTCCCTCCAAGCAGCCCCGGAAGCTTCCCCCCAAGGCGAAGATCAAGAAGCCCACGAGGAAGCGCCAGGCCCAGGAGGAAGCGTTTGCCACCCTCCCTGGCAAAACCGCTGTGGCGGTCTCGTTCGAGGACGGCGCCAAGTTCGCTGTAGGCCAGGTCCTGGGCCGGCCCATCACGCTCGACGACGGCCGCTTTGGCCGGAACTTCAGCGTCACCGAGGTGATCGACCGCTCCGCCTTCGACTACCCGGCACTCCTGCAGGACCCCCGGGTCTTCTTCCCGGTCCCCGCTCCCTGACCGCATGACCATCCTCCTGGCCGGCTGCGGCGATCTGGGCACGGAAGCGGGCCTGCGCTTCGCTGCGGCAGGACACCGCGTAGTGGGTTGGCGACGCTCGCCGGAAAAACTTCCCGCAGAAATCGAAGGCGTCGCAGCTGACCTGTCCACCGCGGCCCTTCCCGCTATCCCGGCCGGAATTGCCGCCGTCGTGATTGCAGTGGCAGCCGATTCACCCACGGAAGCGGCCTACCGGGCAGCGTACGTGGACGGGCTTTCCCACGTTTTGGACGCCTTGGACCGCGACGGCGTGACACCACGCCGCGTCCTCTTTGTTTCCTCCACTGCCGTCTATGGGGACGCGGGCGGTGGCTGGGTTGATGAAAGTACGACGGCGGCACCTGGTGGTTTCTCCGGGCGCATCATCCGCGAGGCTGAGGAACTCCTGCTTTCGCGGTTGCGCGGCACCGCATGCGCACCGGTGGTCCTGCGGCTCGGTGGAATCTACGGGCCCGGGCGGACCCGGCTTATCGACCAGGTCCGTAACGGAGCGGCGGTCGCTCCAGACGAGCCGCGGTACACGAACAGGATCCATCGGGACGACGCAGCGGCGGCCATCGTCCATCTATGCACCATGGAGTCCATGCCTGCTCCGGTATATGTTGGCGTGGACAATGAGCCGGCCGACCTCGGCGACGTGCTGGGCTTCCTGGCCTCCGAGATGGGCTATGCCGAACCGCCGATCGGCCCTGCTGGCGAGGCCCGCGGTGGCAACAAGCGGTGCAGCAATGCGTTGCTCCGGAGCACCGGATTCGAGTTCGCCTACCCGTCATTCCGCGAGGGCTACCGCGACATCCTTGCCGGTAAAGGCGCCCGTCACCCCTAGCTTCCTGTGCGCGAACGTACACTTGGGGCCGGACCGCCGTAAGCCGCACCGCGGCGTACTGAGCTGTGAGAACCCGTCGTAACCGAGGAGCATCGTGGACTTCCAGCACATCATCGAAGCCGTGGGCAGATATATGGACTTCGCCGGAGTAGCCGTTATGGTCATCGGCGCTGTCGTATCGATTCCCATGGCCTTGCGCGGCTACCAGCCTCGAAAGCGCCCTGCTGGAGCCGAAAAGTTGACCGTGTACCGTTCTTACCGGCAACTGTTGGGGAGGTCCATCCTGCTGGGCCTGGAACTTCTGGTGGCCGCCGATATCATTCGCACAGTTGCCGTGACACCCACGTATGAAAGCGTGGGCGTGCTCGCGATCATCGTCCTGATCCGAACCTTCCTGAGCTTCTCGCTGGAACTGGAGATCACCGGACGCTGGCCATGGCAGAAGGAACCTTCCGAGACGCCCTCCGAGCGGGCCCGCGCGGAGACCTAAGCACGCGGACACCAGCTTGCCCCCCCCTGACTGGCCCAATCACCTAAGGCGGTCCTGGTGGTCGGAGGTTATCCACATAGGCGATGTGCTGTGGTGTTTTTGTTGGCGGGTCGCTGGATGATGGGGGTATGGGGATCCCGGGTGTTGAGGAGGCGGTGGAGGCTTTCGAGGCTGCTGCTGCGGAGTTTGCTGCCTTTGTGCGCCGGGGGCTGGATGGCCGCGGTTCCGGGACGGGTTCCCAGACGGATTCCGGAACGGGGTCCGGGGGTGGTGATCCCTTGCGGGGGCAGGCGGATGCGTGCCTGGACGGGCTCGGCGGTTCGGTCCGGGTGGACGCGATGGTGGCGGCGTTCAGGGTTCGCCTGGCCGCCGCGTACGCGGGAAAGGCTGCGGCCCTGGACGGCCCGGTCAGGAGCCCTGGGGAACACACGGCCCAGGAGATGGGTGTGGTGTCCGAGGTCGCGTGTGCGCTGACGGTGAGTGAACGCTCGGCCTCGGCGCTGTTGGCGCAGGCCCATGAGCTGACCACTGCCTTGCCGCTGACGCTGGCTGCGCTGCAGGCCGGGGATCTGTCGTGGCAGCACGCGCGGGTCATGGTCGATGAAACTACCGGCCTGGATGCGGCCGGGGCGGCGGCGTTGGAGGCCCGTTTCCTGGGCCCGGACGTTCCGGACCGGGCCCGGGAGTGCCCGGCCGGGGAGCTGGTCCCGTCCCGGTTCCGGGCCAAGGCCAGGGCCTGGCGGGAACGGCACCACCCGGTCAGTATCGAAAAGCGCCATGCCAGGAGTGTGTTGGACCGGCGGCTGGAGTACGTCCCGGACCGGGACGGCATGGCCTGGCTTTCGGCTTACCTGCCCGCGGACCGGGCAGCCGGGATCTGGAACGGCATCACCGCCGCCGCCCGCACCCTCCAGGGCCCGGCCGAGACCCGCACCATGACCCAGCTCCGCGCCGACATCGCCGCCAAACTGCTCCTCAGCGCAGGCTACACCGGCACCACGGCCAGCCCGGCCGAGCCGGCCGAGGCCAGCACCCATCGGATCGCCGCGGTCGCCGATGCAGGCCCCGCCACCATCAACCCCACCGCAGGCTGTACCCCGGCCCGTGATGCCGCCGCAGGCAGCACCCCGGACCGCCGGACCGCCGCAGGCAGCCGCGCCCCGGACCGCGACGTCTCGGCAGGCTGCCCCGCGGGCCCCGACCTTACCGCTGGTAGTTCCCCCGACAGCCATGGCGACGCTGGAAGGGTCCTGGCCACCGGGACCATGGCGGGCAACGACGTCCAGGCGGGCCATGTCGAAACCACCGGGACCCCGGCGGGCAACGAATCCGTGGCGGGCAGCGACGTCCTGCCGGGCAACGACGTCCTGCCGGGCAACGACTTGATGACGGGCCAAGTCCCGTCGCCGGCGGCGCAGGTCCTCGTGACCGTGCCGGTGTTCGCGCTGATGGGCCTCACAAACGAACCAGCCACCCTCGACGGTTACGGGCCAATCCCGGCATCGATGGCCCGCAACCTGGTCGCCGACGGCGCCGGCTCATTCCACCGCGTCCTGACCGACCCCCGCAACGGGGCACCACTGGAGATCGGCCGCCAAAGCTACCGGATCCCCGCCGCGATGCGCCAATGGCTGAGGCTCCGGGACGGCAAATGCCCGTTCCCCGGCTGCAACAACCAGTCCCTGGACAACGAAGCAGACCACCTCCTGGCCTGGGCCGACGGCGGCACCACCGGCATCAGCAACCTCGGCCAGCCCTGCCCCAAACACCACCGGCTGAAACACACCACCGCCTGGACACCCACTCAAGCCAGCATCGACAAACCACCCGGCTGGACCTCACCCACCGGCCGCCACTACCAAAGCGAACACCAAGACTGGGAACCACCCCAATGGCCACCCCAGCTCCTCGGCCCGATCCCGGACCAGGACCAAGGACACAGCCCCGCCGTGGCGGAAGACCAGCCGTTCGGACAGCAACTTGAGCCTGTCTTTGGCCCTGCCGCGCCCTAAGACGACCTGCACACTTTCACGGATTGGGCGTTCTCCACTCTCCCTGAGCCTCGACCAAAAGGGAGCCAACCGCCTCAGTCTGGCTAGGCGTCCTGCCAGCCGCGCCCCTCTTTGAAGGTGGCCACCCGGGTTCCGACGCCAGCCCGGAGCGAGTTCGACGGATCCTCATAAAGCGTGGCTTCGGTGGCGCGGCTATGCGTGATGAGCTGCTCGGCCTCGAGCTTGGCTTCTGCGACAGTCGCTCCGATGATGCCCGTCCGAGCCGGAAGGTCGGGGGCATGAACGATGTCCGCATCTGTCTGCACCAAAGGGACGGTAGTGCCGGGACTGATTTCATCGTGGGGAAAGGCGAATCCTTCCTCGTCGGAAGCGGCTGGGACCGTGTACTCCAAGAAGTAAGTCATGGTTCCACCCTTGCAGATACGTCTCGGCGCCGAAAGTTCCTGCTGAGAAACTCACAGGTTCCCGTGCCCGCCCGCCACTCCTATACTAACGGGATGATGATGTCGCTGTTGTTCGGCGTCATAGCATCCAGTGCACTGGTTCTGGGTGCCTTCATCGGTGTTCGGTTCGAGCTGCCCAAACGGCTCTTGGCCATCCTTCTGGCCTTCGCAGCGGGCTCTTTGATTACCGCCCTGGCGTTTGAACTCTTCGAGGACGCCTATGAGCGCGGTGGCATCATCCGGGCCGCACTTGGCTTGCTGGGCGGTGCCATCGTCTTCACAATCCTCAGTGCACTGCTGGACCGCTGGGCCCAGCCCGGCGACCAGGCGATACCTGCCGATGAATTCCAAGGCAGCGCCAAGCTGGACACAGATGCTGCCGCGGAGGACAAGCCAGCCGCCAAGGTTTCCACCCGCGGCGCGGCCGGGATGGCTCTCTTAGCAGCCGTCACCCTGGATGGCGTGCCGGAAAACGTCGCCCTCGGTGTTTCCTTGGGAGAAGGTACCGGAGGACTGGCCCTGCTCGCCGCCATCTTCGTCTCCAACCTGCCCGAGGCCCTGGTGGGTGCGGCCTCGATGCGCAGCCAAGGCCGTTCCTCGTTGAGCGTCATTGGACTGTGGCTTGCCTGCGCAATCCTCCTGGTAGTCGCCGTGGTGATCGGAGCCGGCCCGCTGTCCGGTACCGACCCCGAAGCAATCTCCCTACCCCTGGCGTTCGCAGCCGGCGCGGTCATTGCTTCACTCGCCGACACACTCATGCCTGAGGCTTACGAACACGGCGGGCCCGCCGTGGCCATCAGCACTGCGGCGGGTTTCGTCCTTGCGTTTGTACTGTCGCTCGCCTGAACCCGCTCGCCTGAACCGCCCGTCCTCGCTTGAGCGCCTTAGCGGAAACGGAACCAGCTACTTGCCGAGTCCCGCCTTACGAAGGGCCTCCGCCATGGCAGTGTTCACCGGCGCAGGCTTCGGCGCCGACTTTGGGGCAGCAGTCCGGCCGCCTGCCGGCTGCGGGGCCTTCCCGCGATCCTGACGGCCTGCCTCAGGCCGCCCACCAGCCCCACGGCCGGCTTCCGAACGCCCACCAGCCCCACGGCCAACTTCCGAACCCCCGCCAGCGCCACGACCTGCCTCAGGCCGCCCACCAGCCCCACGACCAGCTTCCGAACGCCCACCAGCCCCACGACCAGCTTCCGGCCGCCCGCCGGATGGTGAGGTTTCGTCGTCGAGCCTCAGTGTCAGGGAGATACGCTTCCGCTCGGGATCGGCTTCTAGGACCTTGACCCGCACCACCTGGCCGGACTTCACCACTTCGCGCGGATCGGACACAAAGCGGTTGGCCAACGCCGAGACATGGATCAGCCCGTCCTGGTGCACTCCGACGTCGACGAATGCGCCGAAAGCGGCCACATTGGTGACGGTCCCCTCAAGCACCATGCCGGGCTTGAGGTCCGAAATCTTTTCGATCCCTTCGGAGAACGTTGCGGCGGCAAACGCGGGCCGCGGGTCCCTGCCGGGCTTGTCCAGTTCAGCCAGGATGTCCTGGACCGTGGGCAACCCGAAGGTCCCGTCCACGAACTCCCGGGGATCAAGGGACGACGCCGGCGCCGAACCGGCAGCCACCAGGATTTTCCGCGCCACTGCATATGCCTCCGGGTGCACGCTGGAGGCATCCAGCGGCTCCGCTCCCCCGGTGATCCGCAGGAAGCCCGCGCATTGCTCGAACGCCTTGGCGCCGAGCCGGGGCACTTTCTTCAGGTCGGTGCGCTTGGCGAACGGGCCGTGTTCGTTCCGGTACGCCACAATGTTTTCGCTCAGCAAAGGCCCGACGCCGGCCACGCGGCTCAGCAGCGCGGGCGACGCCGTGTTGACGTCCACGCCCACCGCGTTCACGCAGTCCTCCACCACCGCGTCCAGGCTGCGGTCCAGTTTCGACGCCGTCACGTCGTGCTGGTACTGCCCTACCCCGATGGACTTCGGATCGATCTTGACCAGTTCGGCAAGGGGGTCCTGCAGGCGCCGGGCGATGGAGACGGCTCCCCGCAGGGACACATCCATCCCGGGCAGTTCAGCGGCTGCCAGCGCCGACGCCGAATACACGGACGCCCCTGCCTCGGAGACCACCAGTTTCTGCGGTTTCTTCTCCGCGGCCGGCAGCAGTTTGATCAGTTCCGCGGCCAGCTTGTCAGTCTCGCGGGACGCCGTGCCATTGCCAATAGCCACCAGTTCAACGTTGTGCTCCTGGGCCAGCCGGACCAGCGTGGCCAGGGCCTCGTCCCACTTCCGGGCCGGTGCGTGCGGATACACGGTGTCGGTGGCTACCACTTTGCCTGTGCCATCCACCACGGCCACCTTCACGCCGGTCCGCAGTCCCGGGTCCAGCCCCAGGGTGGCGCGGTTGCCGGCAGGTGCCGCGAGAAGAACGTCGCGCAGGTTTGCGGCGAATACCCGGACGGCCTCGTCCTCGGCGGCGGTAAACAGCCGTCCGCGAAGGTCGGCCGTCAACCGGGCAAGTACACGTGAGCGCCACGCTAGCTGGGCAGTCTGCATCAGCCAGGCGTCGGCGGGCCGACCCCGTTCGGCGACACCAAGGCACCTGGCCACCGCATTCTCGTAGCGGGCACGGGCGGCAGCGAGCGCGTCGTCGTTAGTCGGATCTGCCTCAACAAGATCCAGTTCCAGGACACCGTCCTTCTCGCCACGCAGCAAGGCTAGGACGCGGTGCGAGGGCATCCCGGAAGGCGCCTGCGCGAACTCAAAGTAGTCGGCGAACTTCTGCCCCTCCGCCTCTTTGCCCTTCTTGACCCGCGACACCATCCGGCCCTGAGTCCAGAGCCGGTCCCGCAGGGTGGCGGCAAGGTCCGGGTCCTGGGCGACACGCTCAACCAGAATGGAGCGGGCTCCGGCGAGCGCGGCAGCGGCGTCGTCTATGGAGTGCTCTCGGTTCAAGTACTTGGCGGCCTCGCGTTCGGGGTCCAGCTCCGGCCGCTTCAGCAGCACGTCGGCGAGCGGCTCCAATCCGGCTTCCCGCGCGATCTGCGCTTTGGTGCGCCGCTTGGATTTGAAGGGAAGGTAGATGTCTTCCAGCCGTGATTTCGTGTCCGCGGCAAGGATGGCCGCCTGCAGTTCCGATGTCAGCTGTCCCTGCGCGGCAATCGCCTCAAGGACCGTACGACGGCGGTCTTCCAGGTCCCGGAGGTAGCGCAGGCGTTCGTCGAGGTCCCGGAGCTGCGTGTCATCCAGCGTCCCGGTGGCTTCCTTGCGGTACCGGGCGATGAACGGGACGGTGGACCCGCCGTCGAGCAGTTCCACAGCAGCCTTGACCTGCCAGGTTTTCACACCAAGTTCGGCGGCGATCTGGGCGTGGATGGCGCTGTCCAGTGTTGGGGCGGATGCGGGGGCGGATGCGGGGGCGGACGGGGCGTGCGGGAGTTGGGTCACCAGAACATTTTGCCCTACGGGTCTGACGGTCTCCAGCGACAGTCTCCACCAAGGGCCGCGCCAGCCCGGGTATTCCGCTACGGGCCGTGAAGTGCTGTAGTGGAGTTGCCGTCACAGGTAATCATTCTCGAGGAAGAGGCCACCATGCGGGAACTGCTCATCGTCTTTCAGGAAGGATTCGACGAGGCCAACATCACCGTCATGGTCAACGGCAAAGAGGTCCGTCGAGACGTCGGAGTTTCCACCAATCCCCTTCTCGGGGAAGCGTTTGAAGGATCAGTGGAGTTGCCCGCGAAAGGGGCACAGGTGGGCGTGGAGATCACCAACAGGGGCCTGAAAGGCATCCTCAAGGTCAGCGGGAAACCCAAAAGCCTGCTCGTTTCAATCGAGGACGGCAAGCTGGTGATGCGTGAGGGGACGGGCCGCGAGGCATTCCTCTAGCGAAAACCCTAGCGATAATCCATTCGGTGGAATATCATGTAAGCACCGCCCGGACCCCAAGGGATCCAGGCGGGCCAATCATAAAATGAGCCAAAAAGCCGTCGGATGGCTTCTTGGCGCGCGCTGCCGGGACAGCACACCGTGCAGCCAGCGACGGCGGCACCCAAGCGGGTGCCGCCGTCGTCGTTATGTGGCTCTCAGCCTTGGTACGCGGGGTAGTCGGTGTAGCCCTTGGCACCCTCGCCATAGAAAGTGGAAGCATCCGGCTCGTTCAGCGGGAGGCTTTCCTTCCAGCGGCGGGCCAGGTCAGGGTTGGCAATGGCAGGCCGGCCCACCACCACGGCATCGGCGTGGCCGTCGGCCACCAGGGCCACGGCCTCGTCGCGGGTAGTGACAACACCGAAGCCCGTGTTCACCAGGAAGGTCCCATCAAAGCGTGCGCGGAGGTCCTGGACCAACTCGCCGGTGGGCTCGTGGTGCAGGATGCTCAGGTACGCGAGGTTGAGCGGCGAAATGCTGTCCAGGAGAACTTCGTAGGTTGCGCGGACATCCGCCAGGTCCGTTTCGGCGATCCCCTGGACATTGTGCTCCGGTGAGATGCGGATGCCCACACGGTTGGCGCCGAGTGCTGCGACTACGGCATTGACGGTCTCAATGACAAAGCGCGCCCGGTTCTCCGGCGATCCGCCATAGCTGTCATCGCGGACGTTGGAGTTCGGCGCAAGGAATTCGTGCAGCAAGTAGCCGTTGGCTGAGTGCAGTTCCACGCCGTCGAAGCCGGCCTCGATGGCGTTGCGGGATGCGGTGACGATCTCGTCCATCACGACGGGCAGTTCGTCGGAGGTGAGCGCGTGCGGTACCGGGTAGGGCTCCTTGCCCGACGGGGTGCGGACTTCACCTTCAATGGCGACGGCGCTGGGGCCAACGATCGGATGGCCTCCGGTGATGTCCTGGTGGGACACGCGCCCGCCGTGCATGACCTGGGCAAAGATCCTGCCACCTTCGGCGTGAACTGCGTCTGTGACATGCTTCCACGCGGCGACCTGCTCCTCGGTGACCAGCCCGGGCTGGCCCGGGTAGGAACGGCCGGCAGGGCTCGGGTAAATACCTTCGCTGACGATAAGGCCCAGGGACGCGCGCTGGCGGTAATGCTCGACGACGAGGGGGCCGGGCACACCTTCCGCACCGGAGCGGAGACGGGTTAGCGGTGCCATCACCAGGCGGTTGGGGAGTTCGAGCTCGCCGAGGGTCAACGGGGAAAACAGCATGCGCAGTTCCTTTCAGAAATGAAGTGGTACTGCCCTGCCCAACTGACTGGCGTCTGCAACTATTCCGGTTGTGATCGGGAACACGGTGGGCGGCCCTTGCAGTAAGCACGGGCCGCCCACCGTGAAAACGTCAAAAACTACGTCTGGGCCGGCAAAACCAACTTCCCTGTCTTATCGGTCGAAAGGGCAAGGGAGGACACATATTGGGGCTCGCCGTCGGGCCCGTCTTGGGCCGAACGGATCATGTCCGGACGCTCAAACTCCAGCCCGGTCACGTGGCAGGGCAGCTTGTCCTCGCTCGGGTTCCCGTCGGCGTCAAACATTGGCAGGTCAATGCCGTCGTCCGTGCGCCGGAGGTAGTACTTTCCATGGGTCGCCAGCGCCAGGACCGGAGGCAGGACCAGCGCCAGCCCCACGGCGAAGATCGGCGAGAAAGGTTGGATAGCGCCACCGAACGCCCCGAAGAAAACCGCGATGGAGATCCCCGCAGAGACCAGCATGGAGACGAACCCCACCGGGTTCACCGCGTAGAGCATGCCGCGCCGAAACTCGGCCGTCTTCGGAGAGATCTTGAGCAGGTACTTATTGATGGCGATATCGGACGCCACGGTAACCACCCAGGCCATGGCGCAGTTGGCGTAAAAGCCCAGGATTGTGTTCAGGAAGTCGAACATATTGGCTTCCATCAGCACCAGCGCGATGACCAGGTTGACCACCACAAAGACCATTCGGCCCGGGTAGGTCTTGGTGATGCGTGTGAAGCTGTTGGTCCAGGCCAAGGACCCCGAATAGGCATTCGTAACGTTGATCTTGATCTGCGAGATGACCACCAGCACCACTGCCAGCGTCATGGCCAGCCACGCCGGCATCATCTCCTGGTAGACGCCCAGGAACTGGTGGACGGGCTCGTTTGCGTGCACTGATGCTGCGGGATCGAGCGTGGCAATGAGGTAGATGGCGATGAACATGCCAACAATCTGTTTGATGGCCCCGAAGATCACCCAGCCCGGCCCGGCCAGGATCACCGCCCGCCACCACGCGCCTTTGTTGGCCTCGGTCCGCGGCGGCATGAATCGCAGGTAGTCGATCTGCTCGGCGATCTGCGCCATCAGCGACAGGCAGACCCCTGCTGCCAGCATCACTGAAGCAACACTGGGTCCTTCTGCCCCTGATTCGCCGGTGTAGGCGAAGAAGCTGTCGACGCTTTCCGGGTGGGAGATGACCAGATATCCCACCGGAACCACCATCAGCAGGAGCCACAGCGGAGTGGTCCACACCTGCAGCTTGGCCAAGGTGTTCATCCCGTAAATGACCAGCGGAATGATGATCACTGTCGACGCCGCATACCCAAGCCACTGTGGGATGCCGAGCCCCAGTTCCAGACCCTGCGCCATGATGGAACCCTCCAGCGCAAAGAAGATGAACGTAAATGTGGCAAAAATGACGTTGGTGACCACGGATCCGTAATAGCCAAAGCCGGAACCGCGTGTGATGAGGTCCAGATCGATGTTGTACCGGGCCGCGTAGTAGGCGAGCGGAAACCCTGTTGCAAAGATGATGAGCGCCGCCACCAGGATGCCAAAGACCGCATTCGTGGTGCCGTAGGCAATGCCGATGTTCGCCCCGATCGAGAAATCGGCCAGATACGCAATGCCGCCCAGGGCGCTCGTGGCAACTACGCCCGCGCTCCATTTCCGGTATGAACGCGGCGCGAACCGGAGCGTGTAATCCTCCAGGCTCTCTTTGGTGGCGCTGAGGGCGGCCGTGTTGCCCGCCGTCGGGGTTTGCCCCGGACCGCGGACGACGGCGGCACTTCCGGGCGCGGTTGGGTCCAGCAGTCGCGTGCTCTCCAGGTCATTACTCATGTGAGTGCGTCACTTTCCGTGCGGGGACAACGTTGGTGGAACGTCTCCTGCGACCGTAGCCAGCAAGTACGACGGATTCGTCACGGTATTGTTTCCACTCAGTTACACCTTTTGACTGCGTTGTGAAGTCATGAATGAAGATGTCGCCCGGGTTAGGGCAAAGGATGCGAATTCTCCAAAGCCCTAGCCATTTTCTACGCAACGTAGAAGAATAGGAGCCATGATGTTCAACCACACTGACGGCAACCCCGTCCTGGAACTCGACGACGAGCAGTCCTGGCAGCTCCTTGACGCCACCAAGCACGGCCGGCTGGTGGTTTCAGTAGCGGGCGAGCCCGACATTTTCCCGGTCAACTACCTAACCTCGGACCGGAAGATCTATCTGCGGACGGCGCCCGGAAATAAGCTGGCGCAGCTCACCATCAACTCCAGGGTCCTGTTCGAAACGGATGGAGTCCTGTCCGACGAAGCGTGGTCCGTCGTCCTGCGGGGAACCGCCCGGGTCCTGACCAACTCCTCGGAGCTCGCCGCAGTGGAGGAACTGGGGCTCAAGAGCTGGGTCCCCACACTCAAGGATTTCTATGTGGAGATCGTGCCCACGTCCCTGAGCGGCCGGCATTTCCAGCTTGGCGAGCAGCCGGAGCGCGTCATCTAGGGGCTGCCTAGACTGGAGGTATGGCGGACAGGCTGACCCCCGAGCAGCGGAGCTGGAACATGTCCCGGATCAGGGGCAAGAACACCAAGCCCGAATTGCTGGTCCGCCGCCTCCTGCATGCCAAAGGCTACCGATACCGCCTGCATGGCGGAGCGGGCAAGGTCCGCCTGCCGGGCAACCCCGATATGGTCTTCGCGGGCCGCCGCAAGGTCATCTTCGTCAACGGCTGTTTTTGGCATTTCCATGACTGCAGGGTGGGCCAGCATGCCCCCAAGGCGAACGCCACCTTCTGGGAAGCCAAGCGCACACGCACCAGGGACCGCGACGCCGATCAGCGCAGGCAGCTTGAAGACGCCGGGTGGGAGGTGTTGACCGTGTGGGAATGCGAGCTGAAGGACGGGTCCGCCCTCGAGGCCCAGCTCGTCCAGTTCCTGGGCGGTGCCGTAAGCCAACGGTCCCGTAAGCCGCCTGAAGGGAACTTGAGGCGATCTTGATCCTTTGCCGCCGCCCATATTGAGTACCGGCAGCAAGGATGGAATCCCTGTTGCCGCGATCGCGCGGCCAACGGATCAACTATGGGGAAGGAACGTGTGCCTTTCCCGCCCATGCGTGCTACGAAATCCCTGCCAGCTACGAAGAGACGGCAAACTGCGCCTGGCCAGCAAGGCGGAGCTGAAGGCCGCTGCGGAAGAAACGCTGCTGTTGATGCGCCAGTCAGCTTCCTTCTCCAGCTGCTCCAGGCGGCGGACGTCCCCCAGTTGTAGCCGTCCAAAGCCGCGATATCCACATAGGGGGGACCAAAGCGGCACCCACGCCAAGCGAGAGAACCACGGTTTTCAACACTCGGAACAAGGCGATCATTTGCCCACAATCGAGACGTGGCCCGGGCCACGAACAGGCAGTGCTGGCGGCACCGGCTTGATCCTAGCTGGAAAATCCGCAGTCTCATCAAGAAAGCCACAATTCTTTTCCAAAACCCTTACAGGGCGGGGGAACAGACCTAATCTGAAGGAGGAAAGATGGCTCAACCCACCTCCGCATTTCCGGAGCGGGAGGCCCCAGCGGAAAGGACCGTCATGACGCAGTCTGATGATGCAGGGCGGCCGCTGGTGGACCAGTCTGTCCTGGACAGGCTGCGGGAAGAACTGGACGAGGACGAGGGCTACTGCACGGTCTTTGTCGGGAACTTCATCGACTACCTCCCGTATCGGATCGGCCGACTCCGCCTGGCCTTGACCACGGGCGACTTGAACGGTGCCGTGGACGCCATCCTTAGCCTCAAGACTTCAAGCCAGATGGTGGGAGCGGAGCGGTTGGCCGGACTGGCGCTGGATTTGGAGAGCGCCATCCGCAGCGACTCAGCCCACAGCGACGTCGCAGTTGTCCTTCCCCGGCTCGCGGCGGCATACCTCAAAACCATCAATCAGTGCAGCCGGCAGACCCTGCACCGCCTCCAGGCTCAGCGCTCGACCGGCGCCAGCCGGTAACCAACACCCCGTACCGTCTGAAGCCAACGCGGACGCTGCGGCGAATCGCCAAGTTTTTTCCGCAGGTTTCCCATGTGGACTTCCACTGACCGTTCGTCGGCCTCGCTGATGTAACTGCCGACGTCGTAATCCTCGTCCCTGAGGCGCCTCACCAAATCTGATTTGGTCCGGACAGTCCGGCCCGCCTCCAGGAGGGCGTACAGGAGTTCGAACTCGGTGCGGGTCAGGTTCAGCTCCTGCCCATCCACCGTCACGGAGCGCGACGCGTAGCTCAGGTCCAGCCCGTTGTGGGTGTAGTTGCCCCGGCCGCTGGGATTGGGCTCGGCACGGGTGGCCGCGTCGGCGGCGCTTGCGGCATCTGCCGGCTCGGCGGCGGCGCGCGGGCGGCGCATCATCGCGGCCACACGGGCCCGCAACTCCCGGGGGCGGAAGGGTTTGGTCAGGTAATCGTCGGCGCCGGATTCCAGGCCGATCAGGGTGTCCAGTTCATCGGTGCGGGCCGTAAGCATCACAATGTACGCATCGGAGAACTCCCGGATTTGGCGCGACACTTCAAAACCGTCTATGTCCGGCAGCCCCAAGTCCAGCGTGATGACGTCCGGATTCAGGGTCTTTGCCGCCAGGACACCTTCAGCTCCGCTTCCGGCTACGGTCACGTCAAAGCCTGCCTGCGTCAACACTGTGCGCACCAGTTCCCGGATGTCCTGGTCGTCTTCAATAACCAGGCCCACACGTGGATCACTCATTACAGCCCCCTCAGCATGCTTGACACCGTCTGAAGTATATAGCTGGCTGCCGATATCCTGCTGTCATGCGTCTTGACTTAATCGAGCCTCCGGCAACTGACCATGAGTGAGCCCGTTGCATGGGCCACGGGCCGCCTGAAATTCTTCCGGCGTCCCTTCCACGAATACCGGCTAACGGACCGCGTTGCCCTGAGCCAGATGCCCCTGTTTGTCACCACGCTTTTCACAGCGTTCCTGACATGGGCGTTTTTCCCTGAGACCATGGACAACCCGCTTTTTGTGGCGTTCCTGGTCTCGCAACTGGTACTCATGGCGCTGTGCTACCTGGTGCCGTGGGAACGCCTGCCGTACACCAGCTTCCTGTTCATTCCGCTCCTGGATTTCGTCTCCATCGCGGTAGGCAGGGAGGGCGGCCAGGAGAGCCTGACCGGCATCAGCCTGCTGGCGGTATTCCCGGTGATCTGGCTCTGCGCCTCAGGATATTATCCGAGGGCCTCACTGTGGCTCTCTTTCTTCGCCCCGTTGGCCATCATCTGGGTACCGCTGCTGCTCCGCGGGGACGTGTCAGGCCCCAGCTTGTCCAGGTCCCTGCTCCTGCCCGTCATGATGCTGGGAATCGGCGTATCAGTGAGCGTGCTGACCCTGAGCATGATGCGCCAGCAGCGCACCCTGGAGGAGAAGGACGAGCAGCTCCAGGCGAGCCTGCGCAGTACAAAGCAGCAAGAAGCCCTGCTCAACACCGTTCTCGACACCGTGCATCTGGGCGTCCTAGCGGTGGACGCCGACGGCCACGACATCCTGATGAACCGGAAACAGCGTGCCAACCACGAGCTGGCCCGGCCAAAGGACATCGAGGACCCGAACGAATCCCAGCTGCTGGTCTTTGCGGCAGACCGCATCACACCGGTCCCGGTGGAGGACCGGCCGGTGCGCCGGGCCGTCCTGGGCGAGACCTTCACGGACTACCTGGTCTGGCTGGGTTCAGGCAAGGAACAGCGCGCCATCACCACCAGCGCCCGTGCCATGAAGGACGCCGACGGGCAGTTTGCCGGATCCGTCATTGTCTTCGGCGACGTGACCGACCTGGTGAACGCGCTGGCCGCGAAGGACGAGTTCGTCTCCAGCGTGTCCCACGAATTCAGGACGCCCTTGACGTCCATCCTGGGGTACGTCGAAATCCTGCTGGAGGACGATCCCGGAGATGACCAACTTGGGCCCTTGGAAATCATCAGGCGCAATTCTGAACGCCTGCTCACCCTGGTGTCCGACCTCCTGGTCAGCAGGCAAGGCCAGCTGATCGTGTCGCCGCACGCTGTGGACGTTGCGGAGCTGGTACGCGCAACGGTGTCCGCCGCCCTCCCCAAGGCTGATGCCTCCCGCGTAGTGCTCAAAGCCGATACGCCCGTGCGGCTCGATGCCCATGTGGACGGCCCCCGCATCTCCCAGGTGCTGGACAACCTCGTATCGAACGCCATCAAGTACTCCCCTGACGGCGGCAACGTAGTGGTCTCACTGGAACAGGAAGCCGGCCACCTGACGTGTCGGGTCAGCGACACCGGGATGGGCATGAGCCCCGACGATCAGGGCGAAGTCTTCGCGAAGTTCTTCCGCACCAGCAACGTGCGCAGGACTGCCATTCCGGGCGTGGGCCTGGGCTTGCCCATCAGCAAAGCCATCGTGGAAGCCCACGGCGGGACCATTGAGGTCGATTCCTCGCTGGGAAAGGGAACCACTTTCACGTTCCGCCTGCCGGTCTAAAACGCCCGCCGAAATTCTCGACGGGCGCTTACCCTCCCGCCCTGGAGGCCCGGACCACTTCGCCCCAGGACTGCCGTGCCAGGTCCGCCACCGCTGCCAGGATCTCCGACGGCGGCCGGGAAAGGTCCAGCGGAAACTCAACGACGTCGATGTCAGTGTTGAGGATCCGCCGAAGCTTCACCTCGCCCGAGCCGGCGTAGACCAGCCAGGCCGTAGGCACCCTCAGAGCCGTGCAGTAGGCGAGCATCTGGTAGTGGTCAGCGGACAGGGACGCGCCAAGGTCTGAGGCAGCCTTGTACTTGGCGTCATAGACCACCACGGGACGCCCGCCCAAAAGATGCACCGCGTCCGGCCGCACGGAGAGCCGGTCGGCGTCGTCCACTGCCTCGCTGAGGAGGGCGTTGTACTGCAGCCGCAGCTCCCCGGGGTATGCCGCCATGGCTCCACGGAGGGCTGCTCCCACGAAGTCCTCAAACACCTGGGCCATGTCCACCACGAACGACGCCGTCTGCTGCTTCCCCTCCCCTGCCTCCGCGGACGCGTTCCGCAGGATCAGCTCCGCGAGCCGAAGCACGGCCTGGTAGCGGACGTTCATCCTGCTGGGGGACCACGGCGGCAGCGGCGCGCCGGAGGGAAGGCGCGTCACGGCGTCGAGCTTGCCCTTGAGCTGCCGCAACCGGCTCAGGACCTCGGGACGGACACCAGGGACCTTGCCCATGCGCTCCAGTGCGGCCCGGAGTATTCGGTTTTCGGCGATATCCTCCGTGAACTCGTCGTAGGACACCTCCAGCGGAACCAGCATGCCGGGGCGGCGGGAGATCTGGTCCGAAATCCGGATCCTGCCCTTCACGGTCCGGAGCGACTCGTCGACGTTGAGGTAGCCCTGGAGCACTCCGCGCCCCAATGCGCGTTCGGCGAGCTGGGCCAGGGATTCGGCCAGCGCGCTCCATAGATCGCGGTCCTCCGCTGCGGCGACAGAATCGTTCCGGAAGCCCTGGTTGCCGGCGTAGCTGAGCAGGAACAGGAGACGGCTAAGGCCCAGCCGGTCCTTGGGACGGACGTCCAGCTGGACCGTGGAGGTGCGGACTGAGCCTACCTTCCCCACCGGTTCGATCCGGTAGAGGCCCATGCCCATCGGCGAGGCCTTCGCGAGGCCGCTGGAATTCAGGAAAGCCGCGCTGGCAGCATCGAGCCGGTCCACTATGCCATTGGACAGTTCGTCCAGGACCAGGTGCCTCGGAGGGTTGCCGGGTCCCCGGCGTCCAGCGCCTGGCTGGACGGTTGCTGTTCTGAGCGCCTGGCCGGCAGCTTTTCCGGCCGGCCCTCCGGCGGGCTCTCCGGCCGGATTTCCGGCTGCCCGTCCCGTCGCCAGCGAGGGGGCCTGGGCCGGCCTAGCTGGCAGCAAGGCGTCCCAGCAACTGGTCCAGCCCGAAGCGCTCCTCAAGCTGCGCCCGGGTCAACTGACCGTGGTAGTGCTCCTCGAGGAGCGGCATCAGCTCGTACTTCCAGATCCGGCGCAGCCCGGCGGGCGTCTGGGCGGCAGGCTTCATGAAGTACGACGGCCCGATCATCAGGTCCCGGTCCCACTCATCGATCGCGGCGTTCAGGGCGTCCAGCAGCAGCGCGGGCGTGGCGTCCAGCTGCCGTGCCTGCAGGAAGCGCAGCAGCGAACCCCGTACGGGTTCGGTCTGCGGGTGCAGTTCGATAAAAGCGAAGCGGCGGCGGATGGCCGCGTCCATCATGGCGATGGAGCGGTCGGCCGTGTTCATGGTGCCGATGATGTAGAGGTTGTCCGGCAGGGTGAACGGCTCGTTGGGGCTGTACTGCAGGTAGATCCGGTCGTCGCGGTATTCCAGCAGGAAGTACAGCTCACCGAACACCTTGGCGAGGTTGGCCCGGTTCATCTCGTCGATGATCAGGAAGTAGGGCTTCTTTTCGTTCCCAGGTTTGGCGGCCTCCTCGGCCAGCCGGCGCAGCGGTCCGGCGACGAGTTTGAAGGACACCTGGCCTTCGTCGGTCTTGTCCGGCCGGTAGCCCTCGAAGAAGTCCTCGTAGGCGTACGAGGGGTGGAACTGCACGAGCTTCACGCGCTCATCCGTACTGTCATCAGCGAGTTCCGCGGCGAGATGCTTGGCCAAGTACGTCTTGCCGGTGCCGGGCGGGCCGTAGAGCACAAGCTGGCGGTTCTCCTCCAGCAGTTCCGCGATCTCCTGCAGCGGTTCCAGGTCCATGTGCAGCGAATCGGCGAATTCGCGGGTCAGCGGACGGAAACCCTCCTGGTGGGGAACGACGGCGGCAGCACCGGCGTCGTCGTCTTCCGGTTCCGCCTCGGCCGGCAGCAGCGCCTGCAGGGCCTGTACAACCTTGGTGACGTCCACGACGATCCCCGGTGTGGCGAGCTGACGCTGCACATGGCGGGGAAGGTCGGTGGTGGTGTGGGCTTCGTCGAACCAGCGCACCTTGCGTCGGATCCGGCGATTGTCGTCGTTGTACTCGGGCTCCCCCAGCACGACGCCAAGCCGCACCTTTCCAGAGCTCTGGTACAGGACAAGGTCGCCCGGTTTCATGACTGTGAGGATCGCAAAGACCGCGGTTTTGGTGTCCTCGCGTTCGACGTAGCCGAGGTGCTTGTAGTCCTCGTCCACGGCGTGCTGAACCAGCCCGGCGGTCACCCCGGCGTCAAGGAGCCGGAGATGTTCGACGTCGAGCGTTATCTTCTCCTCGCCCTGCCAGGCGGCAAGCAGCTCGGCGTTATCGCTGTGGGTCCGCAGCAGCCACGCCCGGCGGCCGGGATCGCCTACCTTCCGCCACTGGCTCACCAGCTGGCGGGCATACCAGTCGATGCGCTGCCCCGCCTGCTCGTCAAGGTGCAGCCTGATGCGGTGGATGTCCGCCGTGATGTCTTCGTCGGCGTCGCCTTTCGCCCCGCCCACCAGGGACGCGAAGGCGTCCCGGATTTCCTGCCGCTCCACATCCGCAACTACCGGCTCGAAGTAGCTGGGCCACGCAAGGTATTCGATGCTGCGCCGGATGGCGGGCTGGTCCCCGGGGGTGCCGGCCGCAAGCTCGTGGAACTTCAGCGGATCCTTGAGTGCCTTGCTGATGGCGGCCGGAATTTGCTGGTCCACATGCTGCACAAAACGGCAGAGCCACTTGAGGTGGTCCCAGATTGTCCAGTTGAATTCTGCTGTGCGGTCCCTGATGACGCCGTGGTCCGTCATGCCCTTGTACAGCTCCTCGGGCAGTTCCAACGGCGGTTCCAGCCAGGACGCAGCCTCCGCCACCCGGGCACGCTTGACCTTGAGCGACTTGACCTCGTGTGCCAGCGGCAGGGACTGGAGGAACAGGAGTTCAACGGCCAGTTGCTTGGCAGCACGGGACGAGTCCTGGAGGTTCTGGCGCAGGTTGGTCATCATGGGCGCCTTGGGATCCGGGACGCCCCGGTCCAGGCGGTCGTGCAGTTCAGTGGCTGCTTCCGATGTCCAGGTCAGGGTCAGGCCGTCCAAGGCGGACGGCTTGCCCTGCAGGCCCGGCCCGAGCACAAACCACGCCGCGTCCTCAATCTCCTGGGAGATACCGAGGGCGCGGGGCATGGCAGTTTTAGCGGTCGGGGTCATGGGTTCAAATTTACAGGCTTAAGCTGAACGCCCGCTCCAAGGACCCTGACCCCGGCGCACCCGGACGTGCCTACTTTCCCGTCACCGTCCGCTTCCGGCCGAAGATAAAGTACCCCATGGGACCGATGAAGTTGATCAGGGCGGCCATCCGCCAGGCTGCCTTGGGCCCATTAATGAGCTCCGCCGGGCGCTTCGAGATATCCCGCTGCGCAGCCACCATCAGCGCCATCTGGACGATCCCGATCAGCACAGTTCCTGCCCGCGCCGCCGGGGGCATTTCTTTCCAGGTCTTCTTTTTCAGCTTAGCCATGGTTAAAGCTCCTTAGTCCGGGCCTTCAGTGGCCCAGGTCTTCAGTTTCCGGTGTGGACAGGACCAACGCAACGGCTTAGGCGGCGAACGGTGCCATCCGGTCTTTTTGCTCCTGCGTCAGCCTGACCACGCGCCCAGTGGCCTCGTCAACAAATGCCAGGTGGCTGCTGGCACGGACGCAGTCCTCCCCGGTGACGGGGTCCTGGACAAGGTAGTGGATATCGAAGCTGGCGCCCTTAATCGCTCCGACCCACACCTGGACCACGGCCGGGACATTGCGGTATTCCAAGGTCCTGACATAGCGGATCCGGTGATCCACCACCAGCGCCATAACGCCTTCTGGTACGTCGTTGAAGAGGGACACCTCAGGCTCGATGCCCGGCAGCCCGGCGCCGCGCGGAGGCCCGAAGGCACCAATCCGCGCCTCCTCCAGCATCCGCACTATTTGGACGTTGTTGATATGCCCATAGGCGTCCATGTCGCCCCAGCGCATGGGGACCAGCACCTCGATGCGCCGGGGTGCTGCCTTGTTTTCAGCTGC
Organism: Pseudarthrobacter sp. CCNWLW217; assembly: GCF_037203985.1. NCBI lineage: Bacteria > Bacillati > Actinomycetota > Actinomycetes > Micrococcales > Micrococcaceae > Pseudarthrobacter > Pseudarthrobacter sp. CCNWLW217. Next base: position 128,548 of record NZ_JBBCBT010000004.1, on the reverse strand, counting down.
GGCCGTTCCGGTGTCCGCCGGGCCGGCCGCCGGTGTTCCTGCGGCCGTGTCTCCGGCCGCAGGCGCACCAGTCGCCCGCGTACCGGCCTCCTGCGCGGTCAGCTGTGCACCGCCGTCGAGTCATCCACGGGCGATTCCTCAGCATTCGCTCCGGCGAACTGGGACATGTAGAGCCTGTAGTAGGCTCCCTCGGCCGCGAGCAACGTCTTGTGGTTGCCCTGCTCCACAATCTTCCCGTTCTCCATCACCAGGATGGTGTCGGCGTCGCGAATCGTGGAGAGGCGGTGAGCAATCACGAAGCTGGTCCGGTCAGTCCGCAGCGCGGCCATGGCCTTCTGGACCAGCAGTTCCGTGCGGGTGTCCACAGAGCTGGTGGCTTCATCGAGGATGAGCAGCGACGGGTTGGCCACAAACGCGCGGGCGATGGTGATGAGCTGCTTTTCGCCGGCGCTGACGTTGTTGCCTTCCTCGTCGATCACCGTGTTGTAGCCCTCCGGCAGCGCGCGGACGAAGCGGTCCACAAAGGTGGCCTTGGCTGCTGCCATGACCTGCTCTTCGGTGGCGTCGAGGTTGCCGTACCGGATGTTGTCGTAGATGGAACCGCCAAAAAGCCAGGCATCCTGCAGCACCATGCCCACCTTCGATCGAAGCTCGGAACGGCTCAGGGTGGTGATGTCCACGCCGTCCAGCGTGATGGACCCGGAGTTGAGCTCGTAGAAGCGCATCACCAGGTTCACCAGTGTCGTCTTGCCGGCGCCGGTGGGCCCGACGATGGCCACCGTGTGCCCGGGCTCAGCCGTGAAGGACAGGTTCTCGATCAAAGGTTTGTCCTCGGTGTAGCTGAACGTGACGTCCTGGAACTCCACATGCCCGTCGGTCTTGGCCGGAAGGTGGTCGGTGGCGGTTTCCGCATCCTGCTCGTCGGCGTCCAGGAATTCAAAGACCCGCTCCGAGGAAGCCACGCCGGACTGGAGCATGTTGGCCATTCCGGCCATCTGACCCAGCGGCTGGGTGAACTCACGCGAGTACTGGATGAACGCCGTGGCATCGCCCAGGGACATGGATCCGGAGGCGACGCGGAGGCCACCCACCACGGCGATGCCGACGTAGCTGAGGTAGGAGACGAACTGCATCACCGGGAAGATGATGCCGGAGACGAACTGGGCGCCGAAGCTTGCCTTGTACAGGGCCTCGTTACGTTCCTCGAAACGCTCCAGCATGTCGGCGTCGCGGCCGAAGACACGCACCAGGTCGTGGCCGGAGAAGGACTCTTCGATCTGACCGTTCAGAGCGCCGGTGTTCTTCCACTGCGCAGCGAAGAGCTTCTGACTGCGTGATCCGATGATGCCGGCGGCGACACCTGACAGCGGCAGGGCGATCAAGGCAATCAGCGCCAGCTGCCAGGAAACGATGAACATCATGACCACAATGCCGATGACCGTCAGCAGGGAGTTGATCAGCTGCGCGAAGGCCTGCTGCAGTGCCTGCTGAATATTGTCGACGTCGTTCGTCACCCGGGACAGGACGTCGCCGCGCTGCCGGGTGTCGAAGTAGTTTAGCGGCAGCCGGTTCAGCTTCTTTTCGGTGTCGTCGCGAAGCTGGCGGATGACCTTCATGACAATGCGGTTCAGGACGTAGCCCTGCAGCCACAGGAAGATGTTGGCCACAAAGTACATCAGCAGCACGATGGCAATGAGGAAGGACAGCTTCTGGAAGTCGATGCCGCTTCCGGGCACCAGCTCCATCTTCGAGATCATGTCCGCAAAGTTGTCCTGCCCCTGCTGGCGGAGCCCTTCCACGAACTCTTCCTTGCTCGCGCCGGCGGGGAGCTGCTTGCCCACTACTCCACCGAAGATCACGTCCATGGCCTGGCCCAGGATCTTGGGGGCGATAACGTTCAGGACCACCGCGACCACCACCAGGGCAACCACGGCGTAGATGCCAGCAGCTTCGGGCTTCAACAGCCCCATCAGGCGCTTGGCGGAGGGCCAGAAGTGTTCCGCCTTCTTGGCGGGGACGCCGCCAAACATGTCGCCGTCGGCCTCCGAGGGTTTGTACTCCTCCTCGAAGAATTCGTCGTCCTCCAGGACCTCGGGCGATGCCACGGGATCCGGTGTTTCGGTGGACGAGCCTGTGGAGTCTTTCTTAGGGGCGCTCATGCCATTTCCTCCACGCTCAGCTGGGATTCAACAATTTCCTGGTACGTGGGCGAGGTTTCCAAGAGTTCCTCGTGGGTGCCCCGGTCCACGATCCGACCGTTGTCCAGGACCAGGATCTGGTCCGCCTCGGTAATGGTGGAGATGCGCTGGGCCACGATGATCACGGTGGCGTCGGCGGTAGTCCGTTTCAAGGCCGCACGGAGCCTGGCGTCGGTGGCTACGTCCAGCGCCGAGAAAGAGTCGTCAAAGAGGTACACCCTGGGCTTCGTGACCAGTGCCCGTGCAATGCAGAGCCGCTGCCGCTGGCCGCCGGAGACGTTGGTGCCGCCCTGGGCAATGCGGGCGTTGAGCCCGTTCTTCTTCTCGCGGACAAAGTCCTCACCCTGGGCCACGTGCAACGCGTCCCAGAGTTCCTGGTCGGTGGCCTCAGTCTTGCCGAAGCGCAGGTTGTGCTCGATGGTGCCGGAGAAAAGGTAGGGGCGCTGCGGCACGAGGGCCACGCGCTTGGTGATCTCGGCCCGGTCCAGGTTGGCCACGGACACACCGTCCAGCAGTACCTCGCCCTCAGCGATGTCGTAGAGGCGCGGCAACAGGGACAGCAGCGAGGTTTTTCCTGCACCGGTAGACCCGATGATCGCCACGGTCTCCCCCGGCTTCGCGGTGAAGCTGATATTACTCAGCACCGGCGACTCAGCACCGGGGTAGGCGAAGGTGACGTTCCGGTATTCAACCACGCCGGCCAGGGTGGCGGGAGTTTCCGGCCGTTGGGGGTCGTGGATGGAGGGTTCGACGTCGAGCACCTCACCAATGCGGTCCGCGCACACCGAGGCGCGCGGGATCATCATGGCCATGAACGTGCCCATCATGACCGCGATAAGGATCTGGAGCAGGTACTGCAGGAACGCTGTCAGGGCGCCCACCTGCATCTCACCGGAATCAACGCGCTGACCGCCGAACCACAGTACGGCGGCGGTGGACAGGTGCAGGATCATGCCGATGGCAGGGAACATCAGGACAAACAGTGAGCCGATCTTCAGCGACACGTCGGTCAGTTCCTTGTTGGCCTCGCCAAAGCGTTCAGTTTCATAGGGTTCGCGGACAAAGGCGCGTACCACCCTGATGCCGATGATCTGTTCACGCAGGACAGCGTTGATGCGGTCGATCTTCTTCTGCATGGAGCGGAAGAGCGGCATCAGCCGGACTACCAGGTAGCCCACCACGACGATCAGCACGGGTACGGAGACCCAGACAAGCCAGGACAGGCTGATGTCCTCGCGAAGCGCCATGATGATGCCGCCTATGCACATAATGGGCGTGGCCACCATGAAGTTCAGCCCCATCAGAACCAGCATCTGGACCTGCTGGACGTCGTTCGTGCCGCGGGTGATGAGGGTGGGCGCGCCGAAGGTGTTCACATCCTTGGCGGAGAAGCTGGTGACCTTTCGGAAGACCCCACGGCGCAGGTCGCGTCCCATGGCCATGGCCGCCTTGGAGCCGAAGTACACACCGGCAATCGCGGTTCCGACCTGGATAAAGGCGACCAGCAGCATCACGCCGCCGGTCCGCCAGATGAAATCCGTGTCCCCGCGGGAGACGCCTTCATCGATGATCTGGGCGTTGAGGCTGGGAAGGTAGAGCGCCGCGATGGTGGACGCCAGTTGGAACACGATGACGGCAACGATGTACGGCAAATACGGCTTGGAATAGCGCCGTATGAGGGTGAGGAGCATGCCCACGGATCCTTAGGGAGAGAGCGCGAAATGGTGTGGATAAGTACTAGCAGCCGGGGCTGACATTCTTAGCCTTCCCACTCTACGAAATCTGTTGCCCGTGCGAAACATCTGCACCCAAAGATCATCCAATCGGCGTACCGTGGTCCTTTTGATTGCCGCCGGAGGCCAGGTAATGCGCGGCCGCCTTCTGCAGTTTCCGTTCCTTGCCGAGTTCCTTGGCCACGGCCTTCAGCATGGACGCCGTCTTCGCCTGTTCGGCGGCAATTCCCTGCTGGAGGGCCGCCTGCCGCTGGACCGAAGACATTGCTTCGGAAAGCTGCAGCTGCTGTTCGGCGAGCAGTTGCTGCGTCTCCAGGATCAAGGGCACCATCTTCACGGCAGCTGCCTCCATTCCTCGTCCGGTGCCGATTTCGCCGCTGCGCTGCCGCCTCAGCACCTCGACGAACTCTCGGTCTATGTCGTCGACGTCCGCACTCGGCCCGGGTGCCGACGTCGTGCCCGCCGCGGCCGAAGGTGCAGCCGGAAGCGAAGCCGCCACGGCTTCCGCACCATCACCCTCCGGACGGACGTCTACCGTGCGGCGGAGCGGCTTCTCCTTGATGAAGAGGACCGCCACCAAGGCGATCACGCCGATGACGGCGGAGATCAGGAAGATTTGCGCCGTGGCGTCACCGTAAGCGGCACGCATGATTTCGCGGACGGGTTCGGGAAGGTCCACAAGATCCATGCTGGCGCCGGCACCGTCGCCCTGCACGGGGATGTTGGCGGCGGCAAGCCCTTCGTTGGCGAGTTGGGTGACGCGGGTGCCCAGTACCGCGCCCAGGACTGATACCCCGATCGCGCCGCCAACAGAGCGGAAGAAGGCAACCGAAGCGCTGGCGGTGCCGATATCCGTGGCCTTGACGGTGTTCTGCACGGCGAGGACCAGGTTCTGCATCACCATGCCCAGCCCTAGGCCCAGGATGGCAGTGTAGACGCCGGTCAGCCACAGCTCGGTGGTGTGGTCCACGGTGCCGGCCAGGCCGAGGCCGGCGATCAGCAGGATGGACCCGCCCACGAGGTAGCGCTTCCATTTGCCGGTGCGGCTGATCAGCTGGCCCGACACCACGGAACCGATGAGGTTACCGGCGATCATGGGCAGGGTCAGCAGGCCCGCTTCGGTGGGGGTGGCGCCGCGGGCCACCTGGAAGTACTGGCCCAGGAAGGTTGACGAGCCGAACATGGCCACGCCCACTGCCACCGAGGCGAGGATGGCCAGGGCGGTGGTCCGTTCGGAGATGATCTTGAGCGGAATGATGGGCTGCTCCACCTTGGACTCCACCAGCACCAGCAGCGCGAGCAGCAGGACGCCGCCACCCACCATCAGCCCTGACTGCCAGGACCACCAGTCGTAGTAGTCTGGGTTGCCGGCGAAGGATACCCAGATCAGGAGCAGGCTTACCCCTGATGTGAGGAGGATGGAGCCGAGCCAGTCGATCTTGGCCGGGCGCTTGACGTGCGGGATTTTGAGCGTGACCTGCAGCAGGATGAGGGCGACGACGGCGAGCGGCACGCAGACGAAGAACGTCCAGCGCCAGCCGAGCGGGCTGTCCACGATGAATCCGCCCAGGAGCGGCCCGCCGGCCGTGCCCACGGCCATGACGCCGCCCATGTAGCCGGAGTACTTGCCGCGGTCCCGGGGCGGGATCATGGATCCGATGATGGCCTGGGCCAGCGCTGTCAGCCCGCCCATCGCCACTCCCTGGATCACGCGGGCAGTCAGCAGCAGCGGAATCGTCTCGGACAGGCCAGCCATGACGGAGCCGGCCACAAACACCACGATGCTGAGCTGGACCAGCAGTTTCTTATCGAACAGGTCAGCGAGTTTGCCCCAGATGGGGGTGGTGGCAGCGTTGGCCAGCAGGGCTGCTGTGATGACCCAGGCGAAGTCGGTCTGGGTGCCCTTGAGTTCGGACATGATGGTGGGCAGGGCATTCGCCACGATGGTGCTGCTCAGGATGGCGGTGAAGAAGGCGGCCAGGAGCCCGGTCAGGGCTTCCATGATCTGGCGGTGCGACATCGCCGGTTGCGCTTCCGGACCTGGTGCGGGTGCCAGAGGTGCCAGCGGGGCCGGCGGCTGTTGGGACAGGGTGGACGATGATGCGGGGGCGGCGGCGTGGCTGGCCATAAATCTGCTCCTAGTGGTTAGTTGTACTGGGTCCGGCCGCCTTTGCCCGGGCTGAATGTTTGAGGGATTCGGTGAGTTTCCGAAGGATTCTTGCCGTGTCCTCGGCGTCCTCCTGGCTCCATTCGCGGAGGTAGTCCTGCAGCGCCGCCGTGCGCTGTTCCTCGATATGGCGCAGCTTGCCCGCACCTTCGGAGGTCAGGGCAACCAGCTGGGCCCGTCCGTCGTCGGGATCCTGCCGGCGGGTGACATAGCCCTGTTCCTCCAGCTCGGCGATATGGCGGCTGAGGACCGGGGCGCTGACGCCAAGCCGCTCGGCCAGCCGCGTGGCGCGGGTCTCCCCCTCCCCCACAAACCGGAGTACGCCCTGCAGCGCCACACCGGTTTCCTGTCCGCGAAGGCTGGCTGTGGCGACGCATCGCACCGCACGCTGGAGGTCAAATATTTGGTAGACGAGGTCTGCCGCGGTATCCGGCGCAACTGACATGGGTCTGGACGCTCCTCGATTGTTTGCCTGAGGCAACTATATACCCAAAAGGTTGCTTTAGGAAACTAATCGCGCCGGACTGTCCTTTTAACCACAAAGCGCGAGCTGGCAGCTATTAGCTGCCAGCTCGCGCGGCTGTGGAAGAGGTGCTCAGTAGTCCAGGTGGGTGGGGCCGAACATTTTGAGCAGGGTCTCAACGACGACGACGTTGGGGCCGTCGGCGGCAAAACCAGCTTTGAGCGCGTCCCCCACGTCCTCCGGGGCCACCCGGGTGGCCGGCACACCGAAGGCTTCGGCCAGTTTGACGAAGTCCGGGCGCGCCAGCTCGGTGGCGGTGGCCTTGCCGAAGGCACCCACCATGTATTCGCGCAGGATGCCATAGCCGCCGTCGTCCACGATCAGCCAGGTGACCGGGATGTTGTGCTGCTTGGCCGTGGCCAGTTCCGAGATGGAGTACATGGACGAACCGTCACCGGATACAGCCAGGACGCGACTTGGCTTGCCCACCGTTTCCAGACCGACAGCGCCGCCGATTGCAGCAGGGAAACCATAGCCGAGGCCGCCGGCGCCCTGGGCGGAGTGGAACTGGCCTTGCCGGGCATCCCAGCAGCTCCAGCCCCAGTATGCGGAGATGGTCATGTCCCAGAAGGTCTGCATATCTGCCGGAACGGCTTCGCGGATGTCGGCCATGAACTTCAGTTCCTTGGCCAGGTCCTGGGATTCCAGCCGGGCCTTGACCTTTGCAAGGGACTCCTTCACCAGGTCCTCGGGCCTGACGCCGTGCCAGTTGCGCCTGGCGTCGACGGGAACAACCAAGGCTTCATCGAGGGCGGCGAGCGCCTGGCCGGCGTCGGCGCGGATGCCCAGGCCGGGACGATTGGACTCGAGCACGCGGGGTTCGGCATCGATCTGGATGATCCGCCCGCGGGGTTCGAAAGTGAAGTAATTGGAGGTGACCTCGCCCAAGGAGGAGCCGATCACGATCAGGACGTCCGCGTCCTCCAGGACGTCGGTCATGTGGCGGTCCTCGATCCAGGACTGCAGCGACAGTTCGTGGTTCCACGGGAATGCCCCGTTACCGCCGGGAGTGCAGATCACCGGTGCCCGCAGCTTTTCGGCAATCGAGAGCAGGGACTTCTCGGCCCGGCCCCGACGCGTCCCGCCGCCTGCGATGATGGCGGGACGTTCCGCCGTCGACAACCACTTCACGGCTTCGCGGACCAGTTCCACGCGGGGCGGGTTGTCCGCAGCCTCCGCGAGGGCATCCTCTACCGGCGGGACCATGATGGGATCCAGCAGGACGTTCTGCGGGATTTCCAGCCAGACCGGCCCCTGCGGGGAGGAGATGGCCTCGGTCCAGGCATCCTGGATGGCCGACGGGATCCCGGAGGCATGCTGGATCAGCCGCTGGCTCTTGGTGACGTTCGCGGCCGAGGCCTTCTGGTCATCGAGCTGGTGGAGCATGCCCTTGCGGCGGGCACCGAGTCCTTCGAGCGGGATCTGGCTGGCCACCACCACCATGGGCACACCAGTGGCGTAAGCCTCCTGCAGCCCGGCGAGCGAGGTCAGCGCGCCCGGTCCGGTGGAAAGGAACAGCACGCCCACTTCGCCCGTGGCGCGGGAGTAGCCGTCCGCGGCGAAGGCTGAGTTGTTCTCCACGCGCGAGGAGACGAAGTGCAAGTTGCCGCGGCCCATGGCGTCGAACAAGCCCAGTGCGTGCTGGCCGGGAATCCCAAAGACTGTTTTGGCGCCCAGGGCTTCAAGGGTTTCGACGACGAGATCCCCGCCGTTGCGCACATCGGTACCCTTCGTGGGGGCTGCTGTGCCGGGATCGAAATCGATCATATTGGCTACTCCTTGATTCCGGCGGGGATGCTGGCCGCGAACCCGGCAGGCTGGCGGACTTCCCGGCCAAGGGCTTGGGCGGCGTAACCGTTGGCTGCCCCGAAGCGGTCACCTTCAACAGCATTGTCCGCCATCAGGGTGATGAGTTCATAGGCCACGTGGCTGGCGGCCACGCCAGTGATTTCGGCGTGGTCATAGGCAGGGGCGACCTCCACGACGTCGGCACCCACCAGGTTCATGCCGCGGAAGCCGCGGATGATCTCCAGGAGTTCGCGGCTGGTGATGCCGCCGGCCTCGGGCGTTCCGGTGCCCGGGGCGTGGGCGGGGTCCAAGACGTCGATGTCCACCGAGATGTAGAGCGGGCGGTTCCCGATCCGGTCACGGACCTTGGCCACAGTTTCCAGGACGCCCTGGTAGTAGACGTCGGCGGAGGTGACAATGCCAAACCCGAAGCGGTGGTCGTCGTCGAGGTCCTTCTTGCCGTAGAGGGGGCCGCGTGTGCCGATGTGGCTGATGGCTTCGGTATCCAGGATGCCTTCTTCAACAGCCCGGCGGAACGGGGTTCCGTGCGTGTACTCGGCGCCGAAATAGGTGTCCCAGGTGTCGAGGTGGGCGTCAAAGTGCAGCATGGCGATGGGTCCGCCGGCGCGCTCGGCCGCTGCCCGGAGCAGCGGAAGGGCGATGGTGTGGTCACCGCCGAGGGTTACCAGTTTGCTGCCGGCCGAGGTGAGGTCCAGGGCGTTCTGCTGGATGGTTTCGATGGCTTCATTGATGTTGAACGGGTTGACCGCCATGTCGCCGGCGTCGGCCACCTGGATGTTTTCGAACGGGCTGACGTCCCACGCGGGGTTGTACGGACGGAGGAGGCGGCTGGCCTCGCGGATGTGGTTAGAGCCGAAACGGGCACCCGGACGGTAGGACACGCCGGAGTCGAAGGGCACGCCCACCACCGTCACGTCAGCCTTCGCCACCTGGTCCAGGCGCGGCAGTCGGGCGTAGGTGGCAGCGCCCGCATAACGCGGGATGCGGGATGAATCGATCGGGCCAAGGTTGCCGTTGGCTTCGATGCGCAGCTCTTTCACAGTGAGCCTCTCCTTCGAGGATTGGTCGGCGGGTGTGACAGCCATCATACCTTGAAGTTTCCTTATGCGCATCAAGTGTTTACAAGCGGTCCTTGGGGCGCAGGTGTCCCGAACGCTCCTGCCCAGTTACTGTCCCGGTCCACGGCCGGCGCCCATCTCGCGCCGCGGGATCCCGGGAACATCCCCTGCCAGGAGGCGACGTCGGCGGAAGCAACTGGGCAGGAACGCACAGTAAGTAGCGTGCGTTGCCCACATACGGCCTGCTTCCTCTGTCAGATCCGGCTCCGGCAGCCTGCAATGGGCTCCATGGATATCTTCGAATACCTTGTACAGGCCGGCGGGGTTGCCCGCACCGCCCAGCTCCTCAGCGCCGGATTCTCCAGACGGGACTTAGGGCGCCTGACCGGGCTGGGTGCCATGCAACCCAGGCGGGGAGTTTTCCTCGCACCTAACTGCGACGCGGACCTCGCCGCCGCAATCCACCATAACGGCCGGCTGACCTGCGCCAGCGCAGCCGCACGCCACGGGTTATGGCTCCGGAACCCTCCGTCCCGGCTGCACCTGGCCTGCAACCACGGCCATGGCAAAGGCTTCGTCCGGCACCGGACGGTGCGATTCGAGGGCCACCCGGAACTGCCGGTGGCGGCGGTGGAAGACGTGGTCCTGCACGCACTTGGGTGCCTGGCGCCGCCGTCGTCCACGGCCATCGCAACATCGGCGGTCCGGCTGCACGGCGTACCAATGGAGCTACTCAGGGCCGAGGTACGCGGTGACCGCTCGGGGCCCATTCGACGCGCGCTGCAGGAGCTTGACCTGCGGGCAGAATCGATAGTGGAAGTCGACGCACAGCATCTCTTTCGGAGCAATGGGATCGATTTCGAGGCCCAGGTGCCGCTGCCCGGCATCGGGCGGGTGGATTTCCTGCTGGACGGTTTCCTGATCGTGGAAATCGACGGATTCGCCTTTCATTCAAAGCGCGCGGACATGCTCAGGGACCGCCACAGGAACAACACCTCAACGGTCAAGGGCTTCGCCGTCCTCCGCTACATGCCCGAACACATCTGGTTCAACCCGGAGCAGGTGGTGGCGGAAATCAGGGCGGTGCTCGATGCCAGGAACGCCTCGGCCAGGTAAGGCGAGCGCTCCTTCCCAGTTACTCCGGCCCAGGTCGCTGTGCCTGGGCGGCAGCCCGCGCCCGCACAGGGGACGCCCGCGGAAGCCCGGCCACAAACCGGGCAGGAACGCACAACTCCAGCCGAAAAGCGCGCGCTACCGACTGGCGGCGGGGACCAGCACCCAGAGGACCTCAACGGCCTCGCCGGTGGGGTTGATCCAGGTGTGGGGTTCGCGTCCGGGAAACGTGACGGTGTCCCCGGTGCTGAGCTCGTATTCTTCGTTGGTGAGGATCAGCTTGATGCTGCCCTTGATAACGTGCAGCACATCTACGTCGCAGTCCACGGCGTAGAGCTCGGACTCGCCGCGGCCGTGAGGCTCGATAACAGCCTGGATAATCTGGATCCGCCGCTCTGAGCGGGCCGTCAGCAGCCGCTCCACGATCCCTTCGCCGCCCAGTGAAATTCGGGGCCCGTCGTTGCGCTTGGTCAGGTGGGTTTCGGGAGCGGCAAACAGGTCCCCAATGGAAATGGACAACACCTGGCAGAGGGTCACCAGCGAAGCGACAGAGGGCGATGTGAGGTCCCGCTCCACACGGCTCAGGAAGCCCTTGGTCAGCCCGGTGGCGTCGGCAACCTGCTCGATGGTGAGTCGCTGGGACTGCCGGGCAGCCCGGATACGGGACCCGATGGCAACCGGAACGTTGCTCGGTTCTACTGGCAGTGCCTTCATGTGCAGACCTTTCATGGCCGGCAACCCCGGCCCCATCTCTGGAGCAATCCTAATGGCCACGTACCCATGTGACGCCGCTACGCCACAGCCGGGGGACGTTGCGGCGGGCCCTTGACTGTTACCACGGTCACAGCCTACTCTTTTAGGCAACAAGTGTTGTCTCCTATGCAATATTGCAGACAGGCAACATCCGAGGATTCCCCTCATCCCCACCTCGTAAGAGCAGCGGAACACCGGCCTCCCCAGCAGCGCCGCCGGGTTCGAGCCACGCTGCAGATCAGCTCCAAGGAGCCCAACATGGACGCTAACTTCGTCAACATCGCCATTGTGGTGGTGTACCTCATCGCAATGCTTGCCTTCGGCTGGTGGGGTAAGTCCCGCACCAAGAACAACAGCGACTTCCTCGTGGCCGGCCGCCGGCTCGGCCCGTTCCTCTACACAGGCACTATGGCCGCCGTTGTCCTGGGCGGCGCCTCCACCGTCGGCGGCGTTGGCCTCGGCTACAAGTTCGGCATCTCCGGCATGTGGCTGGTGGTGGCCATCGGCGCCGGCGTGCTGCTGCTGAGCCTCCTCTTCGCCGGTACTATCCAGAAGCTCAAGATCTACACGGTCTCCCAGATGCTCACCCTTCGCTATGGAAGCAAGGCAACGCAGACCTCGGGCATCGTCATGCTGGCGTACACACTGATGCTGTGCGCCACCTCCACCAGCGCTTACGCCACCATCTTCGTGGTCCTCTTCGGCTGGGACCGCTGGCTCGCCATCGCCATCGGCGGAGCGATCGTGCTGGTCTACTCAACCATCGGCGGCATGTGGTCCATCACCCTGGCGGACCAGGTGCAGTTCGTCATCAAAACCGTGGGCATCTTCGCCCTGATGCTTCCCTTCACCCTCAATGCAGCGGGCGGCCTCGACGGCATCCGCAGCCGTGTCGATGAAAGCTTCTTCCAGATGGATGGCATCGGCGTGCAGACCATCATCACCTACTTCGTCGTCTACACCCTGGGCCTGCTGATCGGCCAGGATATCTGGCAGCGCGTGTTCACCGCCAAGACCCCGGGCGTAGCTCGCTGGGGCGGCGCCACCGCCGGCATCTACTGCATCCTCTACGGTGTTGCCGGCGCCCTGATCGGCATGGCTGCCAGCGTGGCCCTGTCCGGGATCGACATTGCGGCGAAGGACGACGTCTACGCCGAGGTTGCCCAGACAATCCTCCCTGTTGGTATCGGCGGACTGGTACTTGCCGCAGCTGTGGCCGCCATGATGTCCACCGCTTCCGGCGCCCTGATCGCCGCTGCCACGGTTGCCCGCGCCGACGTCCTGCCGTTCGTTGCCAGCTGGTTCGGCAAGGACATCAACACCGACGACACCGACAACCCAGAGCACGACGTCAAGGCCAACCGCATGTGGGTCCTCTCGCTCGGCATCGTGGCCATCCTGATCGCCATCATCACCAAGGACGTCGTGGCCGCCCTGACAATCGCCTACGACATCCTCGTGGGCGGGCTCCTGGTCGCCATCCTGGGCGGCCTGGTGTGGAAGCGCGGAACCGGCCTGGCTGCCGCGGCCTCCATGGCGGTGGGTTCGGTTGTCACGCTGGGCACCATGATCGTGCTGGAGGTCAACGCCAAGGCCCCGCTGGACGGCGTCTTCGCCAACGAACCGATCTACTTCGGCCTCATCAGCTCAGCCGTGGTTTACGTGGCGGTCTCGCTGCTCACCAAGCCCACGGACCCGCAGGTCATGCGGAATTGGGCGCGGCGCGTAGCCGGCAAGGAAAACGAAGTTCCTGTCACCGTGACTGCGCCGTAAGGATTTCGACAGGGCTCGAACCACCCCAGGGACAGACTCGAGCAGTACAAAGCACGACGGCGGCGCCTCCTTTCGCTCATCAGCGAACGGGAGGCGCCGCCGTCGTCCGTCCTACTCAGGTTCTGGTTCGCGGAACTCCTCGGGGTCCAGCGGAACCACGCGCTCCTCGGCGTCAACTTCGACCGGAGGGGTCGGAATGACTACGTCTTCAGCGTCCAGGAACTCGTCCTCTGCATCCCAGTCGTTCGCGTCAACCGGCGCATCCTCGGCGTAGTCATAAGCGGGATCTGCTTCTACGGCATCAAGGTGCGGCATGTCCGGGTGCTGTCCGGTGGTGTTCATTGTGCAACCTCCGTTTGTTCGCCACTGACGTGCTCTTTCGGCTGGGCGCTGGCGGGCGCCACACTTTCATCACAGCACCGCCGGTGGCCCCGGTCAAGGGTCCGCAGACAGAAGTGCAAAAGCCATCCGGAGCCAGGGATTTTGAGGGTACCCGAAACTCCGGAGTGAGGTTTGCCAGCCGAAAATCCGCGAAATTCCGCGGTAAGCTGGGCCTTGCAATGGGGCCGAACCATGCCCCATCAAGCTCAGGAGCTTCTGTGTCTCAGCACGCCAGTCCCGGCCAACACCGCGCCGCCCGGGATTCTGCCCAGCCCGTTCCCGCGCCCTCCGATTCTGTTCCGTCGGATTCTGCCCAAGCCATTCCCGCGCCCTCCGATTCTGTTCCCTCGGATTCTGCTCTGCCTGATCGCCACCCGGCAGGCCAGCCGACAAATGCCGAGCCCACTCCTGCGGACATCCGGCGCTGGCGCCAATACCTGGCCGATGAACGCGCCGAGGCCGCTGTCTACCGGGACCTCGCGCAGAACCGGCTGGGCGAGGAGCGAGACATCCTTCTCGCCCTTGCTGAAGCCGAAGGACGGCACGAGGCCCACTGGCTCCGGCTCCTGGGCGATCACGCCGGGAAGTCCCGCCAGGCGTCGCTGCGCAGCCAGCTGCTGGGCTTCCTGGCCCGCCACTTCGGCTCGGTCTTTGTCCTCGCGCTGGCCCAGCGCGCCGAAGGTCGCTCCCCGTACGCCAAGGACCCGTCCGCCACGCCCGCCATGGCCGCCGACGAACAGATCCATGAGGAAGTAGTGCGCGGGCTGGCAACACGGGGCCGCAACCGGCTCGCCGGAACATTCCGCGCCGCAGTGTTCGGAGCCAACGACGGCCTGGTCAGCAATCTATCCCTGGTTATGGGCATGGCAGCGTCCGGTGTGGCAAGCAGCGTAGTACTCCTGAGTGGTATTGCCGGGCTCTTGGCCGGCGCACTGTCGATGGGCGCCGGCGAATTCGTCTCCGTCCGCTCGCAGCGTGAACTCCTCGCGGCCACACGGCCCACCCAGGTCACCCTGGCGGCGGCCCCCAAGCTGGACATCGAACATAACGAGCTGCTGCTCGTGTACCTGGCACGCGGCATGTCCCACGAAGCAGCCGAACACCGCGTGGCCGAACGCATGGGGCTGCTCTCCTGCGACTGCGATCCCAGCCTGTCCCTCCAGCCCGAACTCCCCGAAACCGAAGACCAGCACGAAGCCGTAGGCACCGCCTGGGGCGCATCGCTATCCAGCTTCTGCTTCTTTGCCTCCGGTGCCATCGTGCCCATCCTTCCCTTCCTGTTCGGCATGACAGGCGTGGCCGCGCTGGTGGTGGCCGGAGTCCTGGTGGGTGTGGCACTGCTGATGACTGGCGGCGTCGTTGGCCTGCTCTCAGGCACGTCGCCGCTGACTCGCGGGCTGCGGCAGCTGGCCATCGGCCTGGGCGCCGCGGCCGTCACGTATGTGCTTGGCTTGGCCTTCGGCACCGTGGTGGGTTGATGGACAGCGTTCCACCGGACCGCCCGCACAGCAGCGGGAGGCGTTCTGCGGGGCGTTCCATGCGGAACGCCCTGCTGGGTATTACCGCCGGCACCACGGCACTGGTGGTCGGCGGAGTCTTTTACGGCGGTCCACGCGTTGGTGAACTACTGGATGTTCGGCTCGGGCCCGGAGCCGTTCAGCCGGGCGAATCGGGTGGCGTCCGGCCCGCTGCCGAGGGTCGGCCCGAGGCTCCCCCGCCCGGGCTTGAGGAGGAGGACGCGCCGCTGGGAAGGCCCGAGCCGCCCCCGTACGCGAGCAGTTCCTACCAATTCCTGGCCACCAACGACGACGGCACACCGGTGGGATATTCGCCGTGCCGGCCGCTGCACTACGTGGTGAACGCGGACCTGGTTCCGGCCGGCGCGCAGGCCCTTATCCCTGAAGCAATCGACACCATGTCGCGGGCCACCGGGATCCGGTTCATTTACGACGGCGCCACCACCGAAGAGCCTTCTGCCAAGCGCGCTCCGTACCAGCCGGATTCGTACGGTGACCGCTGGGCGCCGCTGCTGGTCTCCTGGACCACTCCCGGGGTGGCTCCCCAGCTCAAGGGTAAAGTGATCGGCACCGGGGGAAGCACCCACTTCAGCTACGAGAACGGTCCCAAGACCTTCGTCACTGGCAGCCTGGAGCTGGACGCCCCGCAGATTGCCGAAGAGCTGGAACAGGCCGACGGGGCGCTATACGCCACGGCCGTCATCCTGCACGAGCTCAGCCATGTGATGGGACTCGAACACGTGGATGACCACCGGCAGCTGATGTTTCCGGAAATCGGCACCCCGGAAGGCCTTGCCGCGGGCGATCTCAACGGCCTGTACAAACTGGCCGGCGCCCTGTGCCGTAAGGATCTCTAGACCCGGCAATCTCCGCCGTCCCCGGACCTGGCGCCGAAGCTACCCGCCGATCACGGCGAGCGCCTCGTCAACGGTGTCGACCAGGAAGATCTGGTCCGCCATGGCCCGCCCGGCTGCCAGCCTCTGGAGCATCGGCCAGGCAGGGTATTCGTGCTGCCAGTAACGGCTGCCCACCAGGACCATCGGCGTCACGGCCTCACGGGCGCTGTAATAGTTCTCGCACGCGTCCTGGAACATTTCCTGGACAGTTCCGGCTGCTCCCGGCAGGAAGATAATGCCGCCGTTGCAGACTTCGAGCAGGATCGCCTCACGTACGGCGTTGGCGAAGTATTTGGCAATGTGCGTGGCAAAGTAGTTCGGCGGCTCATGCCCGTAGAACCAGGTGGGGATACCCAGCGACGGCGTTCCCGCCGGAAAACGTGCGACGACGGCGGCCGCCGCGCGCACCCACGCTGACACCGAGGGACGGAAGCCAGGGACGGCCCCCAATGACACCAGGGCCGCCTCGAACTCATCTACGGGGATCCCGCTGAGGTAGGCGCCCAGGTTGGCGGCCTCCATGGCCCCTGGACCGCCTCCGGTGGCTACCAGCTTCCCGCTTCCAGCCAACAGCCGGCCCAACGAGGCAGCCTGCGCGAACTCCGGAGTACCTCGCTGGACATTATGGCCTCCCATCACGCCCACCACGGTCAGCCCGGCTACGGCATCGGAGCGAATCATCTCGTCCAGGGCGTCACCGATGGCGTGGTCGTGCAGGGCCGAAGCCAGGGTGGCGTCCAGGCGGTGCCGCTGCCCGGGCCGGATGCTCCACTGGTAGACGAGGGCGTCGGGCAGTCCTTCATAGGGGGCGTGGTCCAGCCCGGCATAAAGCTCCTGGGGGGTGTAGAGCCTCGCCCGGTAGGGGTCGAAGGGCACACCAACAAGCTTGGGGAAAATCAGCGCGCCACGGCGCCGCAGGCCGTCCTCAACACCCTCGTCAAACGTGCACCCAAGGAAGATAGCGCCTTCCACATCAAGGGTCTCCAGCGCTGCCCTCCGGCCGCGCAGGTCCAAAGACTGGGCGTGCCAGCCGTGCATGGCCACAGCTCCGGCCGCCACCAGCTGGTCGAAGCTGGCAAGACTCTCGACTTCGAGGGTCCGCGGGCTGGGGTGCACGCTGCCGGAGGGGTTCATGCCGGCGGCCTGGTTCGAGACCCCGGCTGTGCCCGGTATCGGTTGTTCATCTCCCCAGCCTAGTCAGGCCTCCACGGCGGGCCGGGACGGCTTCTTTGCCGCCTGCCAACGCCCTGTTATTATCAACAATAAAGGCAGTATGTCCTATCAAGCGGACATAGGCAGGACAAAGGGGAGTTGCTTCGCAGCAACCCTAGCGGCGCGAAGGATGCATCTCAATGGCGAATCAACTAAACCTCAGCATCGACCGCTCTTCGCCGGTGCCCCTCTACCACCAAGTGGTGCAGGGCATCGAGGCCGCCATTCATACGGGCCTGCTTCCGCCCGGCAGCCGGCTGGACAACGAGATCGACCTTGCAGCGCAGCTCAACCTCTCCCGGCCAACCATGCGCAAAGCCATGGATGAGCTGGTGCGCTCCGGCCTGCTGGTGCGTAAGCGCGGCGTAGGTACCCAAGTGGTTTCCAGCCAGGTACGGAGGCCACTGGAACTCTCCAGCCTCTTTGACGATCTAAGCAACAACGGCGCCAAACCCACCACCGACGTACTGACCTTCAGCCATGACGAGGCCGACGACGCTACGCGCGAGGCGCTCCATCTCCCCCCAGGCGCCACGGTGTACCACTTCACCCGGTTGCGGAAAGTGGCCGGGAAACCGCTGGCCCTGATGGAAAACTGGGTCCGCGACGACATCACCCCCCTGACCGAGGAACTCCTGGCCAGCCAGGGCCTGTACTCCGTCCTGCGGAACGGCGGAGTGAATTTCCGGCTCGCCACGCAGCGGATCGGCGCCGTGGTGGCCAACGAGTACCAGGCCACGCAGCTCGACGCGGCTCCAGGCTCGGCCCTGGTCACCATGGAGCGGACCGCCGTGGACGATACAGGCCGCAATGTGGAGACCGGACACCACGTGTACCGGGCGGATTCGTACAGCTTTGAAATGACACTCGTACAGCGATAGCGCAAGGAATACTTATCTATGACTAACTGGGTCTACCCTCTTGGCAGCGCCGCAGACGGCGGTTGGGACGTCTCGCTCGGAACTTCTGATTCACCCCTGGCAGTGGAGGGCTGGGCCCACACAGGGCTGAAAGTCGCGACCCTCGCGGCCGGCGCCGCCCTCAAACTCCCGGCTGCGGGAGAGGAGCGGATAGTGGTTCCGCTCAACGGTTCCTTCACGGTCACCGTCGACGGTGAAGACTATGTGCTGCAGGGGCGCGCTTCCGTGTTCCATGGCCCCAGCGATGTCCTGTATTCGGGAACTGGCCGCGCCGTCACCGTCAGCTCCGACAACGGCGGCAGGTTCGCCGTTGCAACGGCCCCGGCCAAAGCCTCCTATCCCACCCGCCTGGTCACCGGGGCGGAGACACCCGTCGAGCTGCGCGGAGCGGGCAACTGCTCCCGCCAGGTTCACAACTTCGGCACGCCGGCAGCCCTTGAGGCCGACCGGTTTATAGTGTGCGAGGTGCTCACCCCGGCCGGAAACTGGTCTTCCTACCCGCCCCACAAACACGATGAGGAAAAGGACGGCGAGACGAACCTCGAGGAGATCTACTACTTCGAAACGCAGGTGGCCGCCGGTTCCGCGGCACCTGCCGACGCTGATGCCATCGGTTATCAGCGGGTTTATGCCTCGGACGAGCGGCCCATCGATGTCTCGGCGGAGGTCCGCACGGGCGACGTTGTGCTGGTGCCCTACGGCTGGCACGGCCCCGCGATGGCGGCCCCCGGCTACGACCTGTACTACCTGAACGTGATGGCCGGCCCCGGCCCCGTCCGTGAATGGCTCATCAGTGACGACCCGCATCATGGCTGGGTGCGCCAGAGCTGGGACGGCGTGGACATCGATCCACGGCTGCCTTTCACAGCTTAGGGATCAACAAAATGCCCCTCCGGAACGGATTCCGGAGGGGCATTTTGCATCGCAGCTGCACGCTCACCTGGCTACGCTGATAGCCACCTTCACCGCAACGCCAGTGGCGAGGGACTCCTGGGCAGCGTCCGCCACCCGGGACGCCGCCACCGCGTCCTCCGGTGTGCAGGGGTTGTCCCGCCGGCCCAGGGTGAGTTCCACAAAGGCCGCCATTTCGTCGCGGTAGGCCGCATCGAACCTCTCGGCAAAGGTCCGGTGCGGCTCACCTGCAGGAAATCCAATGCCGGGTTCCGCCGAGGCCAACGCGGTTTTGTCATCCAGCCCCACCATCAGCGACCGCAGGGACCCTTGGATTTCCAGGCGGACATCATGGCCCGCCCCGTTGTAGCGGGTGGCGGAGACTGTACCCACAGTCCCGTCGTCGAACGTCAACAGCGCGAGCGCGGTGTCCACATCCCCCACGGCGCCGATGGCCGGGTCCCCGTTGTTGGAGCCCTTCGCATATACCTCAACGATTTCGCGGCCCGTCAGCCACCGGAGGATATCAAAATCGTGGACCGAGCAGTCCCGGAACAGGCCGCCGGAGCTGGCCAGGAATTCCACCGGTGGCGGCGCCATGTCGCACGTGACTGCCCGCAGCGAGTGGATCCAGCCCAGCTCGCCGGCCTGGTAGGCGCGCCGGGCCTCAAGATAGCCGGCATCGAAGCGGCGCTGGTGGCCGATCTGGACCACGCCGTGCCGGTCCCTGATGTAGTCCAGTACCGGGAGCGCATCCGCCACGTTCATGGCCACCGGCTTTTCGCAGAAGACCGGGATTCCGGCGTCTACCCCCGCCTTGATCAGCTCGGGGTGGGTACCCGTCCCAGTGGCCACCACCAGGCCGTCCAGCCCGGAGGCAAGCAGCGCTTCCACTGACGGGAAGAACTCCGCGCCCAGACCGCCCGCGACGTTCCTGGCGTGCTCTGCGGCGACGTCGGTCAGCCGCAGCCGGACGTTGATGCCCTCCGGATTGAGCACCCCGTTCAGTGCGGCGATGTTGTTCGCGTGCATCACACCGATCCGGCCCACTCCCACAAGGCCCAGAACGACGTCTTTCATAGTTTTTCCTCCGAATAAACGTTGAAGGCAGCCCGGAACGCGTCCAGGGCCGCGTCGCTGTCGCTCTGCGCCCAGGCTTCCATGCCCACCGTGCCGTCATAACCGACCTCGGCGAGCGCCCTGGCGACGGCCGCGTAGTTGATTTCCCCTGTCCCGGGTTCGCAGCGCCCCGGGACGTCGGCCACCTGGATCTCGCCGATGAAGGGCAGGGCCGTCCGCACCAGCTCAATGAGGTTCCCCTCCCCGAGTTGCGCGTGGTAAAGGTCCAGCATCAGCTTGGCGTGGGGGTGCCCGGCGGCCTCAACGAGTGCCAGCGTGTCCTTGGCGCGTGCCAGCGGGATGCCGGGGTGGTCAAGGATGGTGTTGAGGTTCTCGAGGCAGAACGTCACGCCGTGTTTTTCGCCCAGCTTGCCGAGGCGTTCCAGGGTCCGGGCACCGGTGCTCCACATCCGGCCGGTGGAACGGTATGCAGGGCGGGCCGCGTGGCCGTCGATGAGTTCTGCCGGGTGCACCACCATGCGGCTGACGCCGAGTTCCAGGGCGGTGGGGATCAGCGATTCCGCCGTCCGCACCACATCATCGGCAGTGTCGGGGTCCACCACGCTGCCGGAGGTGTACCCCGTCATGGAGGAAAACACGGCACCGGTGGCCTTGAGCGCGCTGATGTCCTTGGTCCGCGAATCCCACAGCTCCACATCGAAGCCGGACTCGTGGATCCGGCGGACGCGTTCCACAAACGGAAGGTCCGTAAAGACCATCTCAGCGCAGACTGCAAGGCGCATCAGACGGCCGCCGTCTGGTCGACCGAGACCGGGGCGCCGCTCTTGACCGATTCGATGCACGCCAGTGCCATGGCCAGCGCACGGCGGGCATCTGCGCCACCCGGGGTGACCGTAGAGCCGGACGACGAGGGCGGCATGCCGTCGAGCCGGGCACGCACCGCATCGGCGAAGTCGGCGAGTTCGTCCGTGTAGGCCTGGCGGAAAAGCTCAACATTGAGCCTCGGGGTGTCCGCGGAGAGTCCCTCCGCCGTGTAGCGCCGGGCCGCTGTTTCCGTGACGCGGCCGGCCTGGACCATGCCCTTGGAGCCGAAGACCTCGCCGCGGATGTCGTACCCATACAGCGCGCTGAAGTTTGCCTCGGCGACGGCCACCGCACCGTTGCTGTAGCGGATGGTCACCACTGCTGTGTCCAGGAAACCCGCGTCGCGCAGGTCAGGCTCTACGAGCGCGTCCGCCACGGCGTAGACCTCCACGGGCTCGGCACCTTCGTTGAACCAGTTGAGGGTGTCGAAGTCGTGGATGAGTGTTTCCAGGAAGATGGTCCAGGCCGGGACCCTGGCAGCGTTGGGGATGCTTCCGTTCCCTGGATCGCGGGTAAGTGAGCGCAGGAGCTGCGGTGTTCCGGCGATGCCGGCGACCAGATCCTTCTTGGCGGCCCGAAAGTCATCCGCGTACCGCCGGTTGAAGCCCACCTGGAAGTGCACGCCGGCTTCTTCCACGGCTGCGAGGGCGGCGTCGAGCTCATCGAGCCCCTGACCGGCCGGTTTCTCGCAGAAGACGTGCTTTCCGGCGGCAGCGGCCTGGGCGATCAGTGACGAGTGGAAGCGTGCGGGACTGGCGATCACCACAGCATGGATCTCCGGGTCCGCCAGGATGTCTGCAGCGTTGGCCGTCACCTGTGTGGTGCCCAGCGCGCGGGCGAGGGTCTGCGCGGATTCCAGATTAGGGTCCGCAATGGCCGCCAGGACCGCGCCGGGGACGCGGCGGGCGATGCTTTCGGCATGGAATGCCCCCATCCAGCCGGAACCGATGAGTCCGATCCGTACGGGTGCCTGGACTGGAGCGGGGTTGTGGGTGAGATAAGCCATGGGCTGGTCCTTTCGCTGGTCATAACGTGGGGGTGGATCAGTGCCGGAGGGTGTTTCCGGAGTGAGTGGTCTCGCCGGGGATCACGGCGACGCCGCAATGCCAGCTTCGCCGGGGAACACCACGCCAAGCTGCCGGCGGATCTCGTCGGCCACTTCCAGGGTGCGGATAGAGGCTGCGAGGGTCCGCTGGCCGGATTGCGTGCTGCCTGCGGCAATGGAGCGCGCCACCGCCGCCGCCTCATAGTGCAGGCCTTCGAAGTGGCCGCCGGAGGGTTCGTCGTGGCGCAAGCGTGTTCCGTCAGGGAAACGGACCTCGAAGCCGCCGGGCATGTTGAACTGCCCCTCGATGGTCAGGGTGGCCTCGGAGCCGACCACAATGGCGGCCGTGGGCGTGAAATTGTGCACGTGTGTGTTCACCACGGCTTGGGCGCCGCCGTCGAACTCCATGACGGCAGACAGCTGGGCAATAACCCCTGATTCGTGGGGTTGCCCGACGGCGAGCAGCCGCTGTGGGCTGCCAAGCACCTCCGTGACAAGCGCCAGCGGGTAGGTGCCCAGGTCAAGCAGCGGGCCGCCGGCCAGTTCCGGACTGAAGATGCGGTGCGTGCGGTCGAAGTGCTCGCCGTACTCCGCGACGACCGTGGTGATGGTACCCAGCGTCCCGGCGTCGAGAATCTGCCTGATCACATCGAACTTCGGCAGGAAGAAGGTCCACATCGCCTCGGCGGCGAATACTCCGGCCGCCTCTGCCCGGGCGGCGATGTCCCGCGCCTGGTCTGCGTTGAGCCCGATCGGCTTTTCGATCAGGACGTGCTTGCCGGCGTCGATAGCCAGCGCAGCGGCCGCGTGGTGGCCCGTGTGCGGTGTGCAGACGTAAACGATGTCGATGTCCGGGGCGGCGGCCAGTTCCTCATAGCTGCCGTATGCCGCAGCCACGTCGTACGTTTCCGCGAAGGCCTTGGCGCGGCTCAGCGAACGGGATCCGACGGCCGCGATCACCTGCCCGGTGTTCGTCTGGATGGATTCGGTGAAGCGTTCGGCAATCCAGCCCGGGCCCATGATGCCCCACCGCAGTACGGGGGCATCCCGGGATCCGGGCACCCGGGACTGCGGGAGGGTTGCAGCGCTCATGCATAGCTCACTTTCGTAGATGCGCCGTCGCTTTGCAGCGACTGGATCATGGCTTGGGCAACAACAGAGGCGTTGAGTCCGTCCTGCGCGCCGGCGAGGGTGGGCTTCTCTCCTGCGGCGAGCGCGGAAATCCAGGCCTGCAGCTGCAGCCGGTACGCGTCGGCGAACCTGGGGCGCCAGTCCGCTGGGATCTGCGCCTGCCTGGTTCCCTGCTGCTCAAAGCCCAGCAGCGCCGAATTCTGCAGGGCAGTGGTGCCACGCTCGGAAACGACCTCGCAGCGGGTGGCGTAGCCGTACTGCGCATTCAGGTACAGCTCCAGGGTGGTGAGGGTCCCATCAGCGGTGCGGAGCGTCATGAACGCGGGATCCCGCAGTCCGGCCCCGGCGTTTCGAGTACTTTTTCCGGCCTGCCACGACACTTCCGTGATGGGAGAGTCCAGCAGCCAGGGGATGATGTCCAGCTCGTGGATGGCTGAATTGGTGATGGCCGATTCTGAGGTTGCACCGGGAGCCGCAGAGGCATTACGGCTGATGCAATGGACCATCAGGGGCTCGCCCTGCACCCGGTCCTGCACGGCCTGCCGCAGTGCGACGTAGCCCGGGTCGAAGCGCCGCATGAAGCCCAGCGAGAGCAGGGACGCTCCCGTTGCAGCAACCATGTCGGCATCGGCGGCCACCACCTCCAGGCTTTCCAGGACAGTAGGGGCCAGCGGCTTTTCGCACAGGACCGGCGTCATCGCTTCGAAGCACTGCAGGACCAATCCGGCGTGCGTGGCATCGTGCGAGGCAACCACGACGGCGTCCACGTCGCTGGAGTTGATCAGCTCGGCAGGGTCAGTGGTGATGCGTGCGGACGGCGGCGCTGCCGCGGCGGCTCGGTCGGCGTCGAGATCTGCCACAAAGGTGACTTCGGCACCCCCGATGGTGGTAGAGAGGTTCCTGATGTGGTCCGCGCCCATGATTCCGGCGCCGATGACGCCTACCCGGATCGGCATGGTGTTCCCTTCGTGTGTGTTCGTGTGTGCGTGGTCCCGGGCCGGTGCGCACAGGCATGGCGGGGTCCTCCGGAGGGATATCCGGAGCACCCCGCCGGGTGCTGCCGCTAGGCGTGCTTTGGGGCGCCGGCCTTGGCTGTGTCCGTGACTTCGGCGACTTCTGCCTGTACCTCCTTGACGACGTCTCCGTGCCCGCCGAGTTGTTCGAGTTCGTGGGCGAGTTCGGCGAGTTCGGCGCCTCCGGCCATCTGGGCAGTGAGTTCGTCGAGGGTGATGTCTTTTTTGTCGTAGTAGCCGATCGATTTGCCACGCTTGAGCAGCAGGAACCGGTCCCCGACGGGGAAGGCGTGGTGCGGGTTGTGGGTGATGAAGATGACCCCGAGTCCGCGGTCGCGGGCCTGCAGGATGTAGCGCAGGACCACGCCGGACTGCTTCACGCCCAGGGCCGCCGTCGGTTCGTCCAGGATCAGGACCTTGGCACCGAAGTACACGGCGCGGGCAATCGCGACGCACTGGCGTTCACCGCCGGAGAGCTGGCCGATGGGCTGCTCGACGTCGCGCAGGTCGATGCCCATTTCGGCGAGTTCCTTGAGCGTGATCGCTTTCATCTTCTCGACGTCCATGCTCTTGAACGGCCCCCAGCCCGAGGTCAGTTCCGAGCCGAGGAAGAAGTTCCGCCAGATCGGCATCAGCGGCACCACCGCGAGGTCCTGGTAGACGGTGGCGATGCCGGCGTCCAAGGCGTCCCTGGGGGAACTGAATTTGCGTTCCTCGCCCATGATGTTCAGGACCCCGGCGTCGTGCTGGTGCAGGCCGGCGATGATCTTGATCAGGGTGGACTTGCCCGCGCCGTTGTCACCCAGGACACAGGTGACGCGGCCGTTGTCCACGGCCATCGTCACATCGGACAAGGCGATGATGTTGCCGTAGTGCTTGCCCACCCCGTCCAGGGAGAGCAGGTGCACCGGGGTGTGCGTGAGCGGGTCCCGTTCATTCTGGAGCAGGGTTTGCTGGTCAATCTGGTTGGCATTCATTCCCGGCCCCTTTACTTGAGTTCCGCGCGGCGTTTGACGATGAGGTTGACGATGGTGGCCAGCAGCAGCATCAGGCCAAGGAAGAACTTGAACCAGTCCGGATTCCACTGGGCATAAACGATGCCCTTGTTGGCCATGCCAAAGATGAACGCGCCGATCGCCCCGCCCACAGCCGAGCCGTAGCCGCCAGTCAGCAGGCACCCGCCGATCACCGCGGCGATGATGTAGAGGAATTCGTTGCCCACGCCCTCACCGGACTGCACGGTATCGAACGCGAATAGGTTGTGCATTCCCAGCACCCAGCCGCAGAACCCCACGCCCATGAACAAACCGATCTTGGTCGCCTTGACCGGGACACCCACGGCGCGGGCCGCGTTCTCATCCCCGCCAACGGCGAAGATCCAGTTCCCCACGCGGGTCCGCATCAGCACCCACGTAGCGACCGCGACCAACGCGATCCAGATGAACACCGTGATCTTCACATCAACCCCGGCGATGGTCACGGAGGACGCGAACACGGCCCGGGCAGAGGCGAAACCATCCATCGTGGAGATCGAGGGTGAGGACACGGACCCGCCGATCAAACGGGTGAGGCCCAGGTTCAGGCCCGTCAGCATCAGGAACGTCGCAAGGGTCACGATGAAGCTGGGCAGTTTGGTCTTCATCAGGATCCAGCCGTTGATGTAACCGATGCCCACCGAGACCACCAGGGCCAAGCCAACACCGACCCACACGTTGGTGCTGAAGTACCAGCTGAACATCGACGCCGTCAGCGCCGAGGAGATCACCGCCACGCCGGTGGAAAGGTCAAACTCCCCGCCGATCATCAGCAGCGACACCCCCACCGCCATGATCCCGATCGTGGAACTGCCATAAAGAATGGTCGCCAGCGCATTGGGCTGCGTAAAGGTAGAGGACACCAACGCGAAAAAGATAAAGAGGACGATCGCGCCCACGAGGGCACCGACTTCAGGCCGGCCCAACAGCTTCTGGAACGCACTGCGCGTGGCCACACGTTCGTCGGACACTGCCGACTTTGTGGTTGTTTTTGTCTGGGTAATGGTCATGAGAACTCTCCTTGCTGCCGGGCCGGCGTTCACCGGCCCGGCCAGCGGGCTGTTAGCGGATACCCTGTTCGGCGAACTTCAGGACATCAGCGGCGTTGGACTGGTCGACGATGGCCGGGCCGGTCAGGACCGACTGTCCGCCGCCGAGCTTGAACCCGCCCCGCTTGTTCTGCCACAGCGCGTCTACTGCACCGTAGCCCTGCAGCCATGGCTGCTGGTCCACCGTGAACAGCACGCTGCCGTCGGAAACTTTTTGGGCCAGTTCCTTGTTCAGGTCGAAGCTGGCAACCTTGGCCGAGCTTCCGGCCGTAGCCACAGACTTCAGGAGCGTCAGGGTAATGGGAGCACCCAGGCCGATGATGACATCAGCATCCTTGGATGCCTGCAGCTTCGCGGTTGCCGTCGATTCAACGGACGTCATGTCCGCTCCGTTGACGTAAAGGATTTCCGTGCCGGGCACTTTGGCCTTCACGCCGGCGCACCGGGCTTCGAGGCCCACGTGGCCCTGCGCCTGAATGACACATACCGGGTGCTTGTAGCCACCCTCTGCAAGCCTTGTGCCCACTGCCTGGCCGGCAAGCTGCTCGTTGGAGCCGAAGTGGGTGAACGCTCCCAACTGCGCGGAGGCCGATTCGCCGGCGTTGAAGCTGACAATCGGAATGCCTGCATCAGTGGCTTTCTTCAGCGCCTCCTTTAAGGCGTCGGGCGTGGCCAGGGTAACCGCAATGCCGTCCACCTTCTGGTCAATGGCCTGCTCGATCAGCTGTGCCTGCCGTCCGGCCTCCGGATCGGAGGTGTAAAGCAGTTCAACGTTGTCCTTCGCGGCTGCCTCCTCGGCACCCTTGCGGACCGTGTCCCAGAATGTGTCGCCCGCGGGAGCATGGGCGATCAAAGCGATCTTCATCCGCTCCGTCGTGGCAACCTGGCCGCCACCACCGCCGTTCGCAGCTTCTGGGGTCCGCCCGCCAGTGCTCGAACATGCGCTCAACGCCATCATCGGTACTACTGCCGCCACCAGTGCAGCCTTGCGCCAAGAAAAATTAGCCACCTAAATCTCCTTTGATCTCTCAGGCTCCGGGCCGCCACTCTGCAGCCCTCGGAGCACTGTCTACCTCGATCATGGTGACCCGGCTCACCAATGTCAATAGTTTGTCCTGACATTAGGATGTTTTAACGTGAGACGTCCTCCTACGCCTGGTGCACACGCCGCGCCGTAGTGCCCCGAACCACCAGGGCGGGCTCGATCAGCCTGCGTTGCGGGCCAATGGCGGGCTCCCGAATGCGCGCCAGCAGCGCGTTCGCCACATCCACTCCCACGAGGTCGCTACGGTTGTCCACCGACGTCAGATCCAGATATCGCGACTTTGCCAAGGTTGAGTTGTCGTAGCCGATCACGGAGATGTCGGCCGGGACAGCCAGGCCGCGCGCCTTGATCGCGCCGAAGGCCCCCAGTGCCATCGTGTCGTTGGCGGCAAAGATGGCGGTGGTGTCCGGATGGTTGTCCAGCAGCCAACACGCCGAGGCGTAGCCGTCCTCCTCGGACGTGCCACCCGAATCCCCCACGATCCATTGTTCAGCGCCGGACTCCTGCAGCCGCGCGCGGAAGCCTTCCCGCCGATGGGCAGCGGCGCCGCCCGACCCGGTGAGGTGGCCGATCCGCCTATGACCGAGCCCCAGAAGGTGATCCGCCGCCATCGCGCCGCCGCCGTCGTCGTCATTGGTTATGAGATCGGCGCCGGCCGGCACGCCGTCGCGCCAGCCGGCCACCACCGTGGGCACCCCCACCCCGCCCAGCATGGACGGGCTGGGCTCCGCAGCGATCACCAGCCCGTCAACGTGCATGGCAAGCAGCCCGTCAACGGCTTCCTTGATGCGATTCTCCCCCGGCCGGGAGTCGGCCAGCATGACCTGATAGCCATGCTCGGTGAGCGCGGATTCCATACCCCGGAGCAGGTCGACGAACCAGAGGTTCCGGTAATCGTCAATGACCAGTCCAATGCTTTTGGTCCGGCTGCTGGCAAGTGTCGTCGCGGCCCGGCTGGGGCGGTACCCAAGGTCCGATATGGCCGCCTGGACGGCTTCGCGCCGCTTCTCGCTCACGCGCACGGGATTCTGCAGCACCAGCGAAACCAAAGACGGCGAGACGCCGGCCTGCCTTGCTACGTCGTAGATCGTGGGGCGTCGCGTCTTGGGGCGATTCAATGTCATCGGAAGTGCCTCTCTTCTCTGGCTTCGAGGATATCCACCGAAGGATTGACAGGACATATGAACATAGTTACGCTCGAATCCAGCTTACAAATTGTAGCGCTACAAAATGCCGTAGAGTGTCCCGCCGCGGCTGAATTTCGAAGGAGAAATCAATGGCTGAAAGCCTAGGCGTCGCCGTCATCGGTGCAGGCATGGCCGGCAAGGCCCACGCTGCCGCGTACCGCACAGCCTCTGCCCTATACAGCCCGGTGCTGCCGCCGGTGCGGCTGGTCTCAATCGGCGACGTCAACGACGAGTTCGGTTCTTTGGCCGCCCGCCGCTTCGGCTACGAGCGCAACGACACGTCCTGGCAGGCAATCGCCGAAGCCGACGACATCGACGTTGTCAGCGTCGTCATCGCCAACTCCCTCCACCGCGAGGTTGTCGAAGGCCTGCTGGCCGCGGGCAAGCATGTCCTGTGCGAGAAGCCGCTGAGCGACTCCTTGGCAGATGCCCGCGCCATGGCAGATGCGGCCCGGAACGCCGGCAGCATTGCCCGGATCGGTTTCACGTTCCGCCGCACCCCCGGCATCGCCTACATTCGGGACCTCATCCGCAACGGTGTCCTCGGCAACGTCCTGCACTTCAGCGGCCGCTACTGGACCGACTACGGCTTCAGCCCAGCCGCCCCCATGAGCTGGCGCTACAAGGGCGGCCCCGGCTCCGGTGCCCTCGCCGACGTAGGAAGCCACCTGACGTACATCTCGGAATTCCTGTGCGGCGACATCAAGTCCGTCACGGGCGGGCAATTGAGCACCGTCATAGGGAAGCGCCCGCTGCCGCTCGCTGCCGTGATGGGCCACGACCATGTTGCCGTCAGCGATACCTTCGAAGCCGTCGAGAATGACGACTACGCAGCGTTCAACGCGGAGTTTGACAACGGCGCCGGCAGCTTTGAAGTCTCCCGCGTCGCAGCCGGGCACGCGAACAGCCTGCAGTTCGAGGTGTTCTGCGAAAACGGTGCCGCAAAGTTCGACCAGCGCCGCCCCGCTGAGATCCAGCTGTTCCTCAACGACGGCTCAGGCACTCAGAACGGCTACCGCCAAGTCATCCTCGGCCCGGGCCACCCCTACATCGCCGGCGGCCTCGCCATGGATGCTCCCGAGGTCGGTTTCGGCCAGAACGACGCCTTCGGCTACCAGGCCCGGGCATTCCTCGAGGAAGTTGCCGGCATCAATGAGGAGGAATCCCTGCCCCGCTGCGCCAGCTTCGACGAAGGTGTGCGCAACATGGAACTGCTCGGCGCAGTAACCGAATCCGCCCTCAACAACGGAAAGAAGATCACGCTATGAAGCTCGGCGTGTACAACGCGATCCTGCACGACCGGCCGCTTCCCGAGGCTCTGAAGGTCATCGCAGACCTTGGCCTTACCGGCATCGAGATCAACACCGGCGGTTTCCTGCCCGCCGTCCATGTACCCACCATGGACCAGATCCTCGAAAGCGACGCCGCCCGGGACGACTACCTCGCGATTTTCGAAGGCACCGGTGTCTCCATCGCCGGACTGAACTGCAACGGCAATCCGTTGCACCCGAAACGTGAGATCGGCGAGAAGCATGCCGAGGACATCCGCCGCTCCATCAGGCTGGCGCACCGCCTCGGCCAGAACCGGGTAGTGACCATGTCCGGCCTGCCCGGCGGAGAACCCGGCGCCACCACGGTCAACTGGGTGGTCAACGCCTGGAATTCAGCGGCACTGGACGTGCTGGACTACCAGTGGGACGTAGCTGCCCGGTTCTGGAAGGAAACCGATCGCCTCGCCGCCGACCATGGCGTCAAAGTCGCCCTCGAGCTGCACCCGCAGAACATCGTCTTCAACACCGCCGATGTCCGTAAACTCATCGAGCTCACCGGCGCCACGCATGTCGGCGTCGAACTCGATGCTTCCCACCTCTTCTGGCAGCAGATGGACCCTGTGGCCGTTGTCCGCGAACTCGGCCCCCTGATCTTCCAGGCAGCCGCGAAGGATGTCAGGGTCAACACTGAAAACGCCGCGCTATACGGCGTCCTGGACAACAGCTTCCGCAGGCTTGCCCCGGACGAAAACCGCACCAACCTCGGCGGCGACGAGTGGGCAAACGAGTGGCCCAAGAACTCGGCCTGGGACTTCGTGGCTCTGGGCCGCGGGCACGACACCGCCTTCTGGACCGAATTCCTGCGGGCGTTGCACGAGGTGGACCCGGACATGCTGGTCAACATCGAGCATGAGGATGTGTCCTTGGGCCGGATCGAGGGCCTCGAGGTCGCGGCCAAGGTCCTGCGGGACGCTGACGCGGCGCTCTCCGCATCGCTGAACCTGACGGCCTAGCCTCCTGGCACCCACGAGGTCGCCGGAACACCGCCAGCTCGCCGGAGATTTCCGGCGAGCTGGCGCGCTTCCGGCGAACTCGGCATCGGGGCACGCCCGGAACACCCCTAGTACCCCCGAACAGCCTTCGGAGAATAGGACCACTGCAGATGCGCATTGGCATAGTCGGCTACGGAGCAGGCGGCAGATACTTCCATGCACCGTTCATTGAAGCCGCCGCTGGAGTGGAACTCGTTGGCGTCGTAGCGCGTTCAGGCACGAAAAGAGCCCAGGTCGAAGCAGACTTCCCCGGACTGCCGGTCTACGCGAGCCTCGCCGAGCTGCTGGACGCCGGCGTGGATGCGGTGACCATCACCACGCCACCACACACCCGCCAGGAGCTTGTCCTGGAAGCCATCAAAGCGGGTGTGCACGTTGTGGCAGACAAGCCCTTCGCCGCCAATGCGGACGCTGCGCGGGAACTGGCCGTGGCCGCGGACCATGCAGGTGTTGTCCTGAACGTCTACCACAACCGGCGCCGCGACGCGGACATCCTCACGCTGGCGAACGTCTTGGCAGCCGGGGAACTTGGTGAGTTGTGGCGGGTCCATTCGACCATGGACCAGGACAACGCGGACAGCCTTGAACTTGGGGCCAGCGGCGGCCTCCTTCGGGATCTCGGCAGCCATTTGGTTGACCAGATGCTGTGGCTCCTGGGACCGGCGACCCACGTGCACGCAACACTGGACTGGACGGACCGCTTCGGGGAGCGGACTGACTGCGGCTTTGTTGTCACCTTGACGCATGCATCCGGTGTCGTCTCCACAGTGTCCGCCAGCAAACTGAACCATTCCGCCACCCGGGAGTTGCGGGCATATGGCAGCAAGGGCAGTTACGTGGCCTCAGGTGCCGACGTCCAGGCGGACGCCGTGTTTGCCGGGCGCAGGCCTGCGAACGAGCCCGCAACTTGGGGCATCGATGCGGCCAAAAATTGGGGAACCCTGGCCACAAGGGAGGCCCGCAGGGTCATTGCCTCTGCGCAGGGAAATTACGCCGGCTTCTATGCCGAGTTCGCCCGCGCGGTCCGCGGCGACGGGCCGGAACCCGTTCCCGCATCGGAGGGGATTCAGACATTGGAGGTCCTGGACGCGGCCCGCCGCAGCGCGCAGGAGAAAGTGGTGATCGCGCTCTAGCACCCACAACGCACCCGCCGGCCCGCACCGCGAGGTGCAGGAACAAACGCCCGACGCCGGCCGGCGTCGGGCGTTTGTTGCTGCCTCATTTTCGGCGCCCTAGGCGGGCACGCCCGAGCGTTGCTTGAACAGGTGCTCCAGCTCCTCCAGCGATTTATCCTTTGTCTCCGGAACGACGCGCTTGACCCAGACAATGGCGGACAGCTGCAGTGCCACGAAGATGAAGAACGTCGCTGAAACACCGATCCACGAGACCATCTGCGGAAACGAGAACCCGATCAGGAAGTTGATCATCCACAGCACAAAGACGCACATGCCCATCGCGATGCCGCGCACGTGCATGGGGAAGATCTCGGACATGGTCAACCATGTGACGGTACCGATGCAGCCCTGCATGGAAGCCAGGAACGTCACCATAAACAGCAGCACAAGATAGCCGCGTAACGTGCTCTCCGGCAGCAGCATGGAGACGAGCGCAATGGCCGTCAGGGAAGAAGCGGTGCCGCACAGCCCCACGATCAGCATGGGTTTGCGGGGTACGCGCGTCATCAGGTACATGCCGATGATCACGGCCACAACGGACGTCACGCCGTTCAGGACGTTGGCGATCAAGGCGCCCTGATCGCCGAATCCGGACGAGGACAGGATGGACGTCCCGTAGTACATAATGGCGTTGACGCCGCTGATCTGGTTGATGATGGCCATTCCCAGGCCCACCACGAAGATCCTGCGGATCCAGGGCACGGTGAGGTCCCTGAAGGTCCCGAGGTTGGCCTTGTAGTCCTCCCTGGCCGCTTGCCGGACCTCGTCGAACTCCGCCGAAACGTCGCCGGCGGCCCGGGTGGACCGCAGCACGTCAAGGACGGCCCCAAAACGGCCGGCGGACGCCAGCCAGCGAGGGCTCTCCGGCAGGACCAGCATCCCAAACCACAGGACCACGGCCGGGAGCGTGGCGATAACCAGCATCCAGCGCCACACATGCGTTTCTTCGGGGAAGGCGTTGCCGAGGACGGCGTTGAACGTGAAGGCCAGGAACTGGCCGGTAACGATCATCAGTTCGTTTTGCGTGACGATGCGGCCGCGTTGGGCTGCCGGCGACATCTCGGCGAGGTACACCGGGACAATCACGGAGGCACCGCCCACGGCCAGGCCCAGCAGGGTCCGCGCCGCAATGAGCAGTTCAGTGCTGGGTGAGAGGGTGCAGGCGATGGTGGCCACCACGAAGATCAAGGCCAGCCCCATGATGGTCTTTCGACGGCCGAAGCGGTCCGAGAGCCGTCCCGCGCTGATGGCGCCGAAGGCCGCACCGAACAGGAGGGTGGAGGTGACAAGCCCTTCCGTAAGCGGGGTCAGCCCCAGGTCCCTCTGCATAAACGGAAGGGCGCCGTTGATGACGCCGGTGTCGTAGCCGAACAGCAACCCGCCGAAGGTGGAGAACAACGCTACCTTCCGCATGAACTTCTTCGGGTTCGGGTTGGTCGCACCGACGGCCCGGGCGGCGTCGGTGGCAGCGGCCTGGACTGTCGCGGATTTTGTCATGGTTCCTTTGTCTAGTTCCGTCCCCGCCATTAGTTGGCCTTCGCGACGTAGTTGCGCATGGTCTCCAGTTGGTAGCGGGACACGTCGTCGGCGTTTTCATCCTCGGCGAAGACGCTGGACACCATCACGGTGTTGTCCTTGGCCAGGAAGCCGATTTCCTTGAGCCCGCCGAAGAACTCGTCCCAGTTGACGTCGCCGTCGCCGATCTTCAGGTGCTGGTGCACGCGCACGGCGTTTCCGGGTGGGTTGGTGATGTACCGCAGGCCGTGGGAGGCGTGGTGGTCCATCGTGTCCGAGACGTGGACCAAGCGCAGCTTGTCCCCCGCTGCGCGCATGATGTCAAGGGGTTTGTTGCCCATGTGGAATGTGTGTGAGGCCACGTAGACCATGCCGATGTTGGGCGAATTGACACCGCGGATGACGCGGATGGCGGCCAAGCCGTCTTCGACGAAGTCGTCCGGGTGCGGGTCGATCAGCACATCCAGTCCCTCGCGTTCGATGATCGGCAGCAGTTCCTCCATGGACCGGTAGAAGGCGCGTTCGGATTCCTCGGCTTTTTCCGGGCGGCCGCTGAATTCGGTGTTCATAGTGCTGACGCCGAGGTCCACGGCGATGCGGATAGCGCGTTTCCAGTAGCGAACGGCTGCTTCGCGGGCATCCTCATCGGGGCCGGACCAACGCAGCACGGGAAGCACTGAGGCGATTTCGACGCCGGCGTCCTTGCAGGCCTTGTTCATCTGAGCCACGAGCTCGTCGTCGGCCTTGGGGTGGTTGTAGAAAGGGATCATGTCTGCATGCGGCGTCAGTTGCAGGTACTTGTAACCGAGATCAGCTGCCACACGCGGAAATTCCAGCAGGCTGTGGCTGTGATGGTACGGGGTGGGGTCGAGGGCAATTTTCACGTGGGACACTCCGTTGTGGTTCAGTCGGGAGGGGGCTAGCTGTAGAGGTCAGGCTTGGTGTTGAGCCGGACCTCTACCTTTTCGCCGGATTTCTGGGCCTCGACGCCGGCCTCGCAGCACGCCGCGGTGGCGTAGCCGTCCCAGGCGGTGGGGCCACCGATCTCGCCCCGGCGGGCGGCGTCTGCCCAGGCCTGGACTTCGACGTCGTACGCGGCACCAAAGCGGTCCTCGAATCCGGGGGTGATCTTGCCGCCCCAACGGCCCGAGGTGCGGATGTACGGGCCGCCGTCGCCGCCGATGTTGACGATGCCGTCCTCGAAGGAGGCCTGTGTGGCCACTTCGTAGCCAAACTTGGCGTCGACGTAGATTTCGACGTCGGCGAGGACGCCTGATTCGGTTTCAATCAGGACGTGTTGGGGGTCGTGCTGGCCGGCGGGCGCATTCTTTGTTGCCTTGCCCAGGCGGACCTGCACGGAAGTGATTTCCTCGCCGGTAAAGAAGCGGATGGCGTCGAATTCGTGCACCACGGAGTCGTTGATCAGCATCTCGTTGGTGAAACCGGGCGGGGTGGTGGGGTTGCGGTGCTGGTGGTGGAGCATCAGCAGCTCGCCAAGTTCACCACTGCGGATGATGCCGCCCAAGGCGGCGTATTCGGCGTCGAACCTGCGCATGAAGCCCACCTGAATGCGCTTGCGGCCCAGCTTCACTTCGGCCTGGACAATCTTCCAGGAGGACTCGGCGCCCGGAGTCAGCGGCTTTTCGCAGAGGATGGGGATGTCTTTGGCGATCGCCTTGAGCAGGATGTCCTCGTGCAGGAAACCCGGCGTGGCAATGAGGACGGCGTTAACGTCGCCGTTGTTCAGCGCCTCGTTGGCATCGGCCAAGGCGACGGCGCCGGGAATGCCTTCGATGGCTGCCTGGGCACGGGACAGGTCAACGTCGACGACGGCGGCTACTTCAGCGCCGTGAATGCGGCTGTTGAGGCGCTGGATGTGGTCCGCGCCCATGCGGCCGGCGCCGATGACGGCGACGCGAAGGGTTTCAGTCATGGTTCTTCCTTACGTTTGGTGTGCCTGGGCGACGTCAGTTGACGGCGGTACGGGAACCGCAGGACAGCAGGTAGTTGCGGGTGCGCTTAGCGATCGGCATGGGGACGTCGAACGCTACCGGGTACATGTCCTGCTCCACAATTCCGAAGATGGGGCGGTTCAGTGCCTCGACGGCTTCGACGACTGCACGCAGGTCCGGCAGCCCGTTCGGTGGCTCGGTCATGACGCCGGCCAGGTTGGCCGCGGCCCAGGTCATGTTTTCCTCGTTGACCTTTTTCAAGACGTCCGGGTTGATCTGCTTCAGGTGTAGGTAGCCGATCCGGTCCGGGTAGTTCTTGATGAGCTCAAGGCTGGAAGCTCCGCAGTATTCGGCGTGGCCGGTGTCCAGGCACAGATTCAGGTACTTCGGATCCGTGGCAGCGAGGAGGTGTTCGATGTCTTCCTGGGCGCCCACGTGTGAGTCTGCGTGCGAGTGGAACTGCTGCTTCAGGCCAAAGTCTTCGAGCAGGGTCTTGCCCAGGCGGTTGTGGCCGGCGAACAGGTCACTCCAGGCCTTTTCGGTGAGTTGGCCGCTTTCCACGGCCTCGCCGGTGACGTCATCGCGCCACATCGCGGGGATGACCACCATGTGTTCGCCGCCCATGGCTGCGGTGAGTTCTGCGACCTTTCGGGCCGGCTCCCAGGCGGTCTCCCACTGGTCCAGTCCGCGGTGGAACGCCGTGAAAACAGTTCCCGCGGTGACTTTCAGGTCACGCTGCTTGAGCTCTTCGGCGAGCCGGGCGGGGTCGTTCGGGAGGTAGCCGTAGGGGCCGAGTTCGATCCACTTATAGCCGGATTCGGCCACTTCGTCGAGGAACCGCTCCCAGGGGGTCTGCTTGGGGTCATCCGCGAACCAGACGCCCCAGGAGTCCGGCGCTGTGCCGATGATCAGCTTGTTCTCAGTCATTTCTCAATCCTTCTCATCGGTTGCTCCGTGGGTGCCCTTTTGGACGTTCAAAACGGCGGTTAGGGAGCAATCGATCGTGGTCAGTTGGAGGGGAAGTTGTAGGAGGCGCCGGAGGCGTGGGTGGGTTCGGGCCAGCGGGAGGTGATGACTTTGCCGCGGGTGTAGAAGGAGACGCCTTCAGGGCCGTAGATGTGCTTGTCGCCGAACAGGGAGGCTTTCCAGCCGCCGAAGGAGTGATAGGCCACCGGCACGGGCAGGGGCACGTTAATACCGATCATGCCCACGGTCACGGAGCGCTGGAACTTGCGGGCGGCCGCGCCGGAGGAGGTGAAGATCGCGGTGCCGTTCCCGTACGGGTTGGCGTTGATCAGCCTGATCCCCTCCTCCAGGGTGTCCACGCGGACCACCACGAGGACGGGTCCGAAGATTTCCTCGGTGTACGCGCTCATCCCGGTCTTGACGTGGTCGATGACCGTGGGGCCGACCCAGAAGCCGTCCTCATGTCCGGGGACCACGAGGTCGCGGCCATCCACCACCATCGCAGCTCCCGCGGCTTCTGCCTCGGTGACGATCCGGACAATCCTCTCCTTGGAGGCCGGGGTGATGACCGGGCCCATTTCCGCGCCCGGCGCGGTGCCGTTATCCACCTTCACGGCCAAGGCGCGCTCTTCGACCTTCTTGACGAGCAGGTCCGCTGCGTCCCCGACCGCGACGGCCACGGAAATCGCCATGCACCGCTCCCCCGCGGAGCCGAACGCGGCGGCCGCGAGGTGGTCCGCGGCGTTGTCCAGGTCGGCGTCGGGCAGTACGATCGCGTGGTTCTTCGCCCCGCCCAGGGCCTGGACGCGCTTGCCATGCCTGGTGGCGGTCTCATGGACGTATTGGGCGATCGGGGTGGATCCGACGAAGGAGATCCCGTCCACGTCCGGGTGCGTCAGGAGCCCGTCCACGGTCTCCTTGCCGCCGTGCAGGACCTGGAACACCCCGTCAGGCAGCCCGGCGTCCTTCCACAACCTGGCCAGCAGCATCGAGGCAGACGGGTCACGCTCGGAGGGCTTGAGGATGAACGCGTTACCCGTAGCGATCGCCATCGGCGCCATCCACAACGGCACCATCACCGGGAAGTTGAACGGCGTGATCCCCGCGACCACACCGAGCGGCTCACGGAAAGAGAACACATCGATGCCCGTGGAAACCTGGTCCGAGTAATCGCCCTTAACCAGGGTCGGGATCCCGCAAGCGTATTCAATGACTTCCAGGCCGCGGCCGATCTCACCCTTCGCATCCGAAAGGACCTTCCCGTGCTCTGCCGTAATCAGCTCAGCCAACTCATCCACGTGCGCCGCGACCAGTTCACGGAACTTGAACAGCACCGCGGTCCGCTTCGCCAACGAAATATCACCCCAGGAGTCCGCGGCCTTCCGGGCTGCGGCGACGGTGGCGTCCAGGTCCGCCCGGCTGGCCAGCCGCAGCTCCGCGGACACAGCGCCCGTGGCCGGGTTAAAAACCGGCTGCGTGCGGTCGCCCTCGCCGGCAGTCTCGGAACCGTTGATGAAGTGGTTGATGGTGGTGGTCTCAGTGGTGACAGTCATGGGACTCTTCCTTGAGTAGTCGAAAGGGGATGAAGTTCAGGGGTTCTAGCCGAGCAGTTTGCGCTGGCGGGACTTGTGGTCGTTGTAGGTCTGGAAGGCCTGCTTTGTGGACTCGAGCTCGGAGACCTGAGAGACCGGAACGTCCCACCAGGACTCGGAGGACGGTGCGTCCAGCAGCGGGTCGGATTCGACGTGGATCAGGATGGGCCCGCCACGTTCAGGTGCGGCTTTGGCGTCGCGGATGGCTTGTTCGAGTTCGGCGATGACTTTCTCGCCCGGTTCGATCCGGATGACCTTAACGCCGAGGGACTCGGCGTTAAGGGCCAGGTCCACGGGGAGGGTTTCGCCCTCGTCGAAGCTGTGCTGGTCTTCGTTCAGGGCCCGGTATTGGGTGCCGAACCGCTGCGAACCCAGCATTTCGGAGAGGGAGCCGATGGAGGCGTAGCCGTGGTTCTGGATCAGGACCACGATAAGTTTGATCCGTTCAGCGACGGCGGTGACCAGTTCGGTGTGCATCATCAGGTAGGAGCCGTCCCCCACCATCACCACGACGTCGCGCTGGGTTCCGCCGCGGGCGGCTTCGGCCAGGGCCGCGCGCTTGACGCCCAGGCCACCGGGGATTTCGTAGCCCATGCAGGAGTACGCGTATTCGACGTGGTAGCCGAACGGGTCACGGACGCGCCACATCTTGTGCAGATCACCTGGAAGGGAACCGGCGGCGCAGATGACGACATCGGGCGCGTCCATGGCCCGGGACGTGGCGCCGATGATCTCGTTCTGCGCCGGCAGCGGCGTGAACCGGGTATCGAACGCCTCGTCCACGGTGGCGTCCCAGCGCTGCTTCTGCGCCGCGATGGCCGCTTCGAGGTCCGCACCGACGCGGTACCCGCCCAGGGCTGCATTGAGCTTGACCAGGGCCTTGCGCGCGTCGGCCACAATCGGCAGCGTACTGCCGTGCTTGTACGCATCAATCGCGGCGACGTTGATGTTGATGAAGCGCACGTCCGGGTTCTGGAACGCCGTGCGGGACGCGGTGGTGAAGTCCTCGTAGCGGGTGCCGATCCCGATGATCAGGTCCGCTTCGGCAGCAATGGCGTTCGCCGCCGTCGTACCCGTCGAACCAATCGCGCCAAGGGACTGGGCGTGGTCCCAGGGCAGGACGCCCACACCGGCCTGCGTGTTCCCCACCGGGATGCCGGTCAGCTCCGCGAATCTGGCGAGTTCGTCGTTGGCGTAGGCGTAGAGGACGCCACCGCCGGCGATGATCAGCGGCCGCTTCGCGGCACGGATGGCCTCGGCGGCTCGGGCGATGTCGTCGTCGTCGGCGTCGGGGCGGCGGATCCGCCACTCCCGCTCGGCCAGGAACTCCTCCGGCACATCAAAAGCCTCGGCCTGGACATCCTGCGGCAGCGAAATCGTCACAGCACCGGTCTCCGCCGGATCCGTCAGGACCCGCAGGCCATGGTGGAACGCCGAGAACAGCTGCTCCGGCCGGGAAACCCGGTCAAAGAATTTAGACAACGGCCTGAACGCGTCGTTGACTGTGATGTCGTAGGCATACGGCTGTTCGAGCTGCTGCAGGACCGGGTCCGCGGCGCGGGTGGCGAACGTATCCGACGGCAGCAGCAGTACCGGGAGCCGGTTCGTCGTCGCCAAGGCCGCACCGGTGAGCAGGTTCGAGGAACCCGGCCCGATCGAAGTGCTGATCGCGAACGTCTGGCGCCGACGGGTGTGCCGGGCGTACCCGACAGCCTGGTGCGCCTGCGCCTGCTCATTCCGCCCCTGGTAGTAGGGCATGATCCGCGGGTCAAGCTGCTGGTATTGCTTCAAAGCCTGTCCGACACCGGCGACGTTGCCGTGCCCGAAGATCCCGAACGTGCCCGGAATCAGGCGTTCCCGGAAGTCCACTCCGCCGACGGAATCGACGGTGTACTGCTTGGAAAGATACTCGACGACGGCCTGGGCCACGGTCATTCGACGGGTCCCTGATGCTGTTCTCGTCCCCATGGGAAGTTACTCCGATACTTCTGCTGATGCGGTGTGGTTAAGGAGGGAAGCTGCGGTGGCCACGGCGCCGGCAACATCGCCGTCGGCCGGATACAACAACGTCCGCCCGACAGTGAGGCCCTGCACGCCGGGAAGCGCCAGGGCGGCTTCCCAACTGGCGAAGACTTCGTCCTGCGTACCGTCCGGATCCCCGCCCAACAAAACCGTGGGCATGGTGGTCGCAGCCATGACACGCTCCATCTCCGCCACGACGGGCAGCTTCATCCACGTGTACGCACTTGTTGAACCCAGGCCCTCGGCAATCGCGATCGACTTGATAACGGCGTTGGTGGACAGGTCGTTGCGGACCTTGCCGTGTTCGCGGACGGACAGGAACGGTTCCACCATGGCGATCAGCTTCCGCTCAGCGAGGGAGTCAATGGCCTTCGCGGTCGCTTCCAGCATGGACACAGTGTCCGGGTCGCCGAGGCAGATACGGGTCAGCATCTTGCCGCCGTCGGCCCCCAGCGCCTCCAGTGCAGCGGCCGTGTGGCCGGTGAAGCGGTCATCGAACTCGTTGACCAGGCCGGCGAGGCCGCCGCGGTTCATGGACCCGAAGACCAGCTTTCCTTCCAACGCCCCCAGCAGGAGCAGGTCGTCCATGATGTCCGGCGAGGCGAGCACGCCGTCCACGTCCGGATTGGCCAGCGCAATCTGCAGCCGGTCCAGCAACTGGCGGCGGTCGGCCATGGCCACCGGATCATTCCCGACGGCGAGTGCACCGCGGGCGGGGTGGTCGGCGGCAACGATGAAATTCTGCCGGCCGTACTTCAGGCCAGGGTGCCGGCGCCGCGCCCCGGCTGCCCGGGCAATGGCGTCCGGATCCTCGAGCCGGATGGTGCTCAGGTGCGCATAGCGGCGGGGATCATCGTCCACGGCATTGTTCGAGGCAAGGGGCGTGAGTGTCACAGCGCTGCTCCTTCAGTAGCGAACTGTCCAGGGACAAGGCGGCCGCGTTCCGCCAGCAGCGAGGTGACCTCGTCCGGCGTCGGCATCGCATCGGCACAGGACAAACGGGAGGCA
This sequence comes from Pseudarthrobacter sp. CCNWLW217, assembly GCF_037203985.1. Lineage (NCBI taxonomy): Bacteria > Bacillati > Actinomycetota > Actinomycetes > Micrococcales > Micrococcaceae > Pseudarthrobacter > Pseudarthrobacter sp. CCNWLW217. The sequence goes on along the minus strand of NZ_JBBCBT010000004.1, from coordinate 87,603 downwards.
ACAATCGCACCGGCGGCATTCGCGTAGTCCAGGACCTGCGCCAGCGGCCATCCGGACAGCAGCCCGTGGCAGAACGCTCCGCCGAAGGAGTCTCCGGCACCGAGGCCGTTGACAGTCTCCACCGGGACCGGGGCCGAGACGACCCGTTCGGTGCGGGTCTTGGCCATGACCCCTTCAGGTCCGAGCTTGACAACGGCGATCTCCACACCCGCAGCCAGCAGCCGGTCCGCCTGCTCATCAGGGGTCCCCTCGCCTACCGCGACGGCGCATTCCTTGTCATTGCCGATCGCCACCGTGACATGCGGCAGGATCTTCGCGACCTGGGCCCGGGCTTCCTCTTCCGATGCCCAGAACATGGGCCGGTAGTCCAGGTCCAGGACAGTGAACTGGCCCTGTTCCAAGCCGGCCTTCGGGCGGGCCTCGTGCGCCTTGATGTGTGCTTCGCGGCTGGGTTCCTGGCACAGGCCGGTGACAGTGGACCAGAAGATCCCGGCGTTCCGGATGGCGGCCAGGTCCAGCTCTTCGGCCTTGATCTGAAGATCAGGGGCGGTGGGGAACCGGCCGTAGAAGTAGAGCGGGAAGTCCTCCGGCGGTTTGATCGCACAGAACGTCACGGCGGTGGCCCACTCCTTCACCGGCGTAACAAAGGAATCATCCACATTGAACTTCTTCAGTTCCCGGTGCAGGTACGTCCCGAACGCGTCATCACCGGTGCGGGTGATCACACCGGTCCGGCGGCCGTGCCGGGCAGCTGCTACGGCAACGTTCGACGGCGATCCGCCGAGGTACTTCCCGAAGGACGTCACGTCCTCGAGGTCCACACCAATGTCGTTCGGGTAGATATCAACGCTGATGCGCCCGATCGTGAGCAGTTCGTGGGTCACGGTAATCGCGGACCTTTCTCGTTTGAACTCTGTACCTCTGAGCAGCTAGAGCTCCGGTTCCGACCCCCGTGAGCGGGGCCACAACCACTACTTTGCCCTAGAAAACATGTCCTGTCAAAGGTTTGTACTGACATACTTACAACAGGGTTTATGACCATGAAGCGAGGCTCGCCAGACGACGCCGGACGATGCCAGGGAGGGGCTACTTCCGGGGAACAGCCAGCTCGCCCGTGACATATTGAGCCCGCCCGAAACCGAAAGACCAGTCGCCCGCAGTGTTCTCCACATATCCAATAAAGACGTCCTCGCCGGCAATGCCTGCGTCAGCAAGCTTTTCCGCTACAGCTGCAAAGAGTCGCTGTTTTGCCTCCTGCGAGCGTCCGCCCTGCGTGAAGATCTGGATCATCACCACTTCGCTCGTGCGCTCAAATCCGAGGCCCGCGTCCTGGGCAAAAATCTGCCCGGCAGGGTGCTCGGTCAGGATATGGAAGTAGTCCCGCTCCGGGATCTTGTATTCCGCGAGGATCGCGTCATGGATCCCCTGGCTAAGACGGCGCAGGTCTTCGGCACTGCGTCCCTGGTTGACGTCGATGCGAACGAGTGGCATTTTTTCTCCTCAAGTTTGTCCTGACATACTAACAAACTTTATCCTCGGCAAGCAAGAGTCCCGGCAACGCCGGTGGACCCAGCGCCGCCACCCACTCCCCGAGGACAGACAGGAAACCAGTACGACGACGGACGGTCACCGTCGCAGCGATGGTGACCGTCCGTCGTCGTACTTATGCAGTTGTGCGGTTCCGCAGACACGCGGCCGGAATCAGGGTCCCGGAGATGCTTAGCCATTGAACTCCGCGGGGTGCGGGCCGGTGCGGCCGTCCTTTTCGAGGCCATCGATGACTGATAACTCGTCGGCGGTCAGCTCGAAGCCGAAGACATCCAGGTTTTGGGGTTCTCCTGTTGGGTGGAATAAGAAAGAACGGCCTAGGAAAGGACGGTGACAGGCTCGGCGGCAACAGGGCCGCCGGTGGGTACCTGCTGCGCGGCAGTCCGCTTGGCCCGGGCGGCGGCGATGATCATCACGCCGAGTCCGAGGAGGGTGATGGCGGCGCCGGCCCAGATGGGCGAGGTGTAGCCGAGCCCGGCGGTGATGGTCACGCCGCCGAGCCAGGCTCCGAGGGCGTTGCCTACGTTGAAGGCACCGATGTTGGCGCCCGAGGCCAGGGTGGGGGCGCTGCTGGCATATTTCATGACGCGCATCTGCAGGCCTGGGACGGTGGCGAATCCGAAGCCGCCCATCAGGATTATCGAGGCGACCGTAAGGACCTGATTGCCGGCGGCCAGGGCAAACCCAACGAGGACAACCACCAGGACGGCGAGTACCACCATGAGGGTGCGGTCCACGTTCCGGTCCGCCGCCTTGCCGCCCAGGGTGTTGCCGATGAAGAGCCCCACGCCGAAGACGATCAGCAGCCACGGCACAGTGGTCGCCGCGAAGCCGGAGACCTCGGTGAGCGTGAAGGCAATATATGTGAAGGCGCCGAACATGCCGCCGTAGCCGAGGATCGTAACCAGGATGGAGAGCCACACCTGGCCGGACCGGAAGGCACGCAGTTCGCTGCGGAGGGTTCCCGGAGTGGTGTCTCCGTGACCGGTTTTGGGAACCAGGGTGAGGATTCCCGCCAGGGCGATGACGCCAATGACGGTGATGGCCCAGAAGGTGGAGCGCCAGCCTGCCGCCTGCCCCAGCATGGTGCCGAAGGGCACGCCCAGGACATTGGCGGCGGTGAGCCCGGTGAACATGATGGCGATGGCCCCGGCCTTTTTGGTGGGAGCCACCATGTCCGCGGCCACCACGGCACCGATGCCGAAGAAGGCGCCGTGGGCCAGGGCGGCGATGATGCGTCCGATCATCATCATCCCGTAGCCGGGCGCGATCGCGGAGATGAGGTTGCCGGCGATGAACAGCACCAGCAGCACCGCCAGGACGGGCTTGCGTTCGAACCGGGTGACGGCCGCGGTGAGCAGCAGGGCGCCAACAACGACGGCGAGGGCGTAGCCGGAGATCAGCCAGCCTGCCGTGGCCTCGCTGACCTGGAAATCGGCGGCAACCTCGGGCAGCAGGCCCATGATGACGAACTCGGTGAGTCCGATGCCGAACCCGCCAAGGGCGAGGGCTATCAGGCCAATGGGCATGGGATGCTCCTTCAAAAACTGTACGGAATGAGATAGGACGCGTAAGCTAGTAGTTGCAGACGCGTTATTTATTGTTGCACACGCAAATACAGCGCGCAAGCAACTATTATTGGTCGTGTCCGCACGCATGCCATTGGGCCGCTGGACAGCATCGGAAGAGGATAAAGAAATGGGCATCAAGGACGACGCCATGGAGGTCCGGGCGCAGGGTTGGCGCACCCTGGCGGCGCTTCACGGGATGATCGAAGGTGAGCTGGAACGCTCGCTCCAGGCCGAATCACAGCTATCAGTAGTGGAGTACACCGTGCTGGACGCGCTCAGCCGGCAGGACGGCTGGCACATGCGAATGCAGCAACTGGCCCGCGCCACCGCCCTCAGCGCCAGCGCCACCACCCGCCTGGTAAATCGGCTCGAGGAAAGGGGCCTCCTGACCCGGATCCTCTGCGCAGACGACCGCCGCGGAATCTACACCGAGCTCACGGCCGGTGGGATCAAGCTGCTGGAGGAGGCCCGGCCGGTACATGATGCCACCCTGGAACGCGCCCTGGCCGAGGCCCATGAGGTTCCCGAATTGGCCGCCCTGGTGGACGCCCTCCCCGGCCTCCACGCCCCGGTCTAGCCGCGCTGCCACATCGCGTTTTTATCCAGCTAACCCCCGGTAAACCTCACGCGCGGCATTAGCTGGACAAAAACTCCTTGACCGGCGGCCACATCAGGCATAGATTTGTAATCAACCAATTAGTTGATCAACGATTTGGTTGATTTTGATTCAGGAAGGCCCCGCAGCACGATGAAGTCCACCGACGACGCCTCACTGGACTCGGCTTTTATGGCCCTGGCCGACCCCGTGCGCCGCCTCATCATCGCCCGGCTCAGCCGGGGCCCGGCCACGGTAAACGAATTGGCGGAACCATTCGCGATCACCAAGCAGGCGGTCTCGAAGCACATCCAGGTACTCGAGCAGGCACAGCTGGTCACCAGGACCCGCGACGCGCAACGCCGGCCCGTCCACCTGAACCCCGCACGGCTGGAGGCGCTCACCGCATGGATTGACCAGTACCGGTTGGTCCGCGAGGGGCAGTTCCGCAGCCTCGATGCCGTGCTGCACCAATCCAGCGCCGCCGCGAGCGGCACACAGGCAAAGGACCCATCATGAGCAACGAACTGAAACTCAGCATCCCCGAGGGACTCCCCTTTATCGACTACGAGCGGGAGTTCGACTTCCCGGTCGCGGACGTGTTCCGCGCCCACAAGGACCCGGACCTGATCGTCCAGTGGCTCGGTCCGCGGGGACTCAAGATGGAAATCAACCACTACGATTTCCGCACCGGCGGCGGCTACAGCTACGTACACACGGGGCCGGACGGCGTCGCCTACGAATTCAAGGGAATCTTTCACACTGTCCGTGAAAACGAGTTCGCCATCCAGACCTTCGAATTCGGCGGCTACCCGGACATTGTCAGCCTCGAGTTCATGACCTTCGAGGACCTCGGCAACGGACGCACCCGCCTGAAGGGCCACTCGGTCTACCCCACGCAGGAGGCACGGGACGGCATGGCGCAGTCCGGTATGGAGGGTGGAATGACGGAGGGCTACGAGCGGCTGGATGAACTGCTCAGCGGCGCTAAAGTCTGAAATCCAAAAACACAAAGTACGACGACGGACGGTCACCTTTCCCGTGAAGGTGACCGTCCGACGTCGTGCGTTAAGCAAGAAACGCGGAGTCACCGCACCGTCCCGAGGGACGGCGGGTGACCCCGCGCTGCTGTGTGGAGCTGTGGAGCCTAGAGCGCCGCGTAAACTTCGCGAAGCAGTTTGGCGGTCTCGGAAGGCGTCTTGCCAACCTTGACGCCTGCAGCCTCAAGGGCTTCCTTCTTGGCCTGGGCGGTTCCGGCGGAACCGGAGACGATGGCGCCGGCGTGGCCCATGGTCTTGCCCTCGGGAGCAGTGAAGCCGGCCACGTAGCCAACTACCGGCTTCGTGACGTTGGCCTTGATGAAGTCAGCCGCACGCTCTTCAGCGTCGCCACCGATTTCGCCGATCATGACGATCGCCTTGGTCTCGGGGTCGGCCTCGAACGCGGCCAGGGCGTCGATGTGGGTGGTACCGATGACGGGGTCGCCGCCGATGCCGATGGCGGTGGAGAAGCCAAGGTCGCGCAGTTCGTACATCATCTGGTAGGTCAGGGTGCCCGACTTGGAAACCAAGCCAATGGGACCCTTGCCCGTGATGTTGGCCGGGGTGATGCCCACCAGTGCCTCGCCCGGAGTGATGATCCCGGGGCAGTTCGGGCCGATGATGCGGGTGACCTGGTTGCCGTCTGCGTCAACCTTGGACTGGGCCAGCGCCCAGAATTCGGCGGAATCCTGGACCGGAACGCCTTCGGTAATGACAACGACCAGGCCGATGCCTGCCTCGATGGCTTCAACAACGGCGTTTTTGGTGAAGGCCGGGGGCACGAAGACGATGGAGACGTCGGCGCCGGTTTCGGCCATGGCTTCCTTGACGGTGCCGAAAACGGTGATTTCGGTTTCGCCGTGCAGGACCGTGGTGCCGGCCTTACGGGCGTTAACGCCACCAACAATGTTGGTGCCGGCCTTGAGCATCAGGGCGGTGTGCTTGGTGCCTTCGCCGCCGGTGATGCCCTGGACGATGACCTTGGAGTCCTTGTTCAGATAGATAGACATGGTGCGTCCCTTTACTTAGCTGCGTTGGCGAGCTCGGCGGCCTTGTCGGCGCCCTCGTCCATGGTGGCGGCCAGGGTAACCAGCGGGTGGTTGGCCTCGGCCAGGATGCGGCGGCCTTCCTCAACGTTGTTGCCGTCGAGGCGGACTACCAGCGGCTTGTTCGCGGAGTGGCCCAGCTCGGCCAGCGCACCAACGATGCCCTTGGCGACGGCGTCACACGCGGTGATGCCACCGAAGACGTTCACGAACACGGACTTGACCTGCTCGTCACCGAGGATGACGTCAAGGCCGGCTGCCATGACCTCGGCAGAAGCTCCACCTCCGATGTCCAGGAAGTTGGCGGGCTTGACGTTGCCGTGGTTTTCGCCAGCGTAGGCAACCACGTCCAGGGTGGACATGACCAGGCCCGCACCGTTACCGATGATGCCTACGGAGCCGTCCAGCTTGACGTAGTTCAGGTCCTGCGCCTTGGCCTTGGCCTCGAGCGGATCGGCAGCGTCCTTGTCTTCAAGGAGGGCGTGCTTGGCGTGGCGGAAGTCGGCGTTCTCGTCCAGCGAGACCTTGCCGTCCAGTGCCACGATGTCGCCGGCGCCGGTCTTGACGAGCGGGTTGACCTCAACGAGGGTGGCGTCTTCCTTCTTGAAGACATCCCAGAGCTTGAGGATCACGGCGGCGACCTTGCCGCGCAGTTCCTCAGCGAAGCCTGCAGCTGCAACGATTTCGTCAGCCTTGGCCTGGTCGATGCCGATGGCGGGGTCGATGGCGATCTTGGCCAGCGCTTCCGGACGTTCGACGGCCAGCTGCTCGATCTCCATGCCGCCCTCAACCGAGCACATGGCCAGGTAGTTGCGGTTTGCCCGGTCGAGCAGGACGGAGAAGTAGTATTCCTCGGCGATGTCCGCACCCTGGGCGATCATCACCTTGTTGACGGTGTGGCCCTTGATGTCCATGCCCAGGATGTTTGTGGAGTGCTCAAGTGCCTCATCGGCGGTCTTGGCAACCTTGACGCCGCCGGCCTTACCGCGGCCACCGGCCTTAACCTGGGCCTTAACGACAGTTACGCCGCCGATCTTCTCGGCAGCTGCCTTTGCTTCTTCTGGGGTGTACGCCACGATGCCAGCAAGCACGGGTACACCGTGCGCCTCGAACATATCGCGCGCCTGGTATTCAAACAGGTCCACGGTTTAGTGTCCTTCTACGTCGAAGTAGTTTCTGTACAGTCGGACACCGTCGAAGACGGTGACCGGGCTGCGGAATTGCACGCACCGGCGGCCTGTTGGAAACGAGCCACGCGGCGTGATGCTCCATGGGGAACTCTAGTCCTTTGTGGGGACCGGCCCGTCCCAGACTACCGCTTATGTGAGTAAGGACACTATTCTATGGGACGTAGAAAAAGCCCTAGATTACGGGGTTTTTGCGGCCTCTGACGGGGCCGGGGAGGCAGTTTTTGAAGCCTCGGAAATAAGTTCGTAGCGGTCCCTGGTAACAAAAAACCCGACGCCGGCGGACACGTTTCCGCACGCCACGCCGCCGTTGTAGGCCGAACAACGCAGCCCGTTCCGCTCCAGGTTCTGCCCCTCGGCAAGCACCGGCAGCTGGGTGATCGGGCCGGTTTTGTTTCCCTTCGGCCCATAAGCTGCCTCCATCTGTGTGACGCCGGAACGGCACCCGCCATACGTGGCAGATTCCGGGGTCAGAAGCGCGGTTCCGCCGAGATACCCCAGGCCCGTGCCGGCGCAATCGTCCTTCACGTCATCGGCTGCCGGCGTGGGAAACTTCGCGAGCTCGCAGTGCGCCACGGGAACGGTTGGCAGTTTGTTGTTCGCGCCGTCACTGAAGTTGTTCTGCTCATAGGGGAGGTTGACGTGTTCACCCCGGGCCGAGGTCAGCGAACAAACGACGCCGCGGTCCTCGGTCACGAAGGACAGGATGTCTTCGCCGGCCCTGAACGGGGCAGTATCCACCAGGGCCGCCTGTTCCAGTTGTTCCAGTGCGGGCAGCGGCGGCGGAGCCACGTAGCCGGGGTCCTCAGTGGTGATGGTGCACGCCGTGCCGGCCAGCAGGAAGAAGGCGGCCAGGATCCCCAAGACAGTCCGTCGCATGGGCTCCATTATGCCGGTCCGGTGACCTTATCCGCCGGTCGGCTTCCGCACACCCTCGACGACGGCGGCAGCAGCCTCAGCTGGATCCGTCCGGTCGAACTGCTCCTGCATCTTCCGCGCGCGCTCTTTCCAGCTGGGATTGGCCAGGATATTCTCCACGGCTTTGGCAATGGCGGCTGGCTTTGGTGAGTCCGAGTGGAGGTTTATGCCTACACCGGCATATTCCACCCGGGCGTTGACGTCGCTCTTTCCCTCGTTGATGCCCGAAACCACCAACGGAACACCCATCGACAGGCTCAGTTGCACACCTCCGAAGCCACCGTTAGTGATGAACACATCGGTGAACTCGAAGACGCGGGCGAAATCGACAAAATCCCGGACGACGATGTTGGGCTGTGGGTATTTGGCCTTGAGCGCCTCCGTTCCACGGCCGCCGGTCGCAACGATCACCAGGGCGTCCATGTCCTTCACGGCTTCGAGGGCGGGAATGATCAGTTTGTCCTGATCCAGGTTGTACACTGTCCCTTGCGTCACCACCAAAGTGGCAGGATAGGCGGGCCATGCCTCGCCGTCGCCGGCCTCCGGACCGGCGGGAGTTGTGGGCCGATAGGGCAGGAGGGCTCCCACGTAATGGACTTTCGGGTTGACGTGCCTGCGCGGGAAATCGAACGACTCCGGGCCTGTCTGGATGATGGCTTCAGAACACCGGTAGGGCTCGTCGGTCAACCGCCCGCGGCGGGGTACCACTTGGCCGTAGGCATCGTGCTGCCTCCGGTAGCTTTGACTGGCAGGCCTCAGGATGACCTTGTCGGAAAGAAGGCCTGCAGCAGCCTGCACCACCCGTTCCACGGGATTGCGGGGCGGCTTGAACCCAAAGAACAGCGGCGGCACCAAAGGGTCGCTCTCCATGTTCGGGATAGCTACAAAATTCACCAGGGGCTTGCCCATCAAGTGGGAAACCAGCCGATGAATGAACATGGAACTGTCCACCACCGCAACATCGAAGGGAAAGTCCGCTTCCAACTCCCGGATGTCCTCGAAAAAATTGCTGACGTTGCTGGCAAAGATCTTTTCGCCGTCGAAACCGATCGCCAATGGGCCCTTGAGCTTAGCCCGTTCCGGATACAGTTCGTTCAGGTTGTCAGCCCGGTGCTCGATGGCCCGTTGGAAGGGGAAATGCCGGATTCCCAGGCTCTGGAGCCGGTCAGCGAAAGTGGGGCCCGTGTACCAGGCAACCTCGTGGCCGCGGTCCTTAAGCCGCATCGCCACCCCTGTCATCGGGTTGAAGTGGCCGTCGATTGCCTGGCTTGCGAACAGGATCTTCACGGTAGTGCCCCGAATCTGCCGTTATGGAGACGCCCCAGCCCGGTTCCGTGGCTGCCCGCGCGTTCCTGAACTGTATGACAGACCTAGTCCTTGGACAAGGGCAGGCAGCCTAGGCGTCGAGCTTGGTCAACGGCGCGTACCGCAGGAGGAGCCGCTTCTCCCCCACATCGAATTTGACCTTTGCCACGGTCTTGTCGCCGGCCCCTTCCAGTGCCAGCACCGTCCCATTGCCGAAGCTCGTGTGGTTGACCTTGTCCCCCACGCTGACTGCCACAATTTCCTTCTGCGGCTGCACGCGGTTCTTCGCGATGGCCGCGGGAACGTCCGCGTTGAAACCGGCCGAAGAGTCGGCCGCCGCCCCTCGTGCCGTGCCGGCACCCCAGAAGGATCCGCTGTACCGGTTGGACCCGATGGATCCACCGCCCCAGCCGCCGCTGGACTGCCGGCTGGTGCCTTCCCGCTTCCACTCCATCAGCTCGGCCGGGATTTCCTCCAGGAACTGGCTGGCGGGGTTGTACTGGCTCTGGCCCCACATGCTGCGGACCTCGGAGCGGGTGACATATAGCCGTTTGCGGGCGCGGGTCAGGCCCACATAGGCCAGCCGCCGCTCCTCGGCAAGTTCCTTCGGATCCGTGGCGGACCGCTGGTGAGGGAACAGCCCGTGCTCCATCCCGGTCAGGAACACCACCGGGAATTCGAGTCCTTTGGCTGTGTGGAGGGTCATCAGGGTGACCACTCCCAGCCGCTTCGCTTCCGCCACCGCGGCATCGATATCAGCACCCGGCGCGTCCGGGATCTGGTCAGCATCAGCCACCAGCGAGACCTGTTCCAGGAAGGCGCCCAGCGTCCCCTCCGGATTCTCCTGCTCGTACTCGCGGACGACGGCGACCAGTTCCGCCAGGTTTTCCACGCGGGACTCGTCCTGCGGGTCGGTGCTCGAACGCAGGCCTGCGAGGTAACCGGTCTGCTCCAATACCGCCTCGAGGGCCGCGGCGGCGCCTGAGCCTGCCGCTACCTCGGCGAGGTCGTCGAGAAGTTTCACGAAGCCCAGCACCGCGTTGACGGAACGGGTGGCCATGCCCGGGGCTTCCTCGGCACGGCGGGCCGCAGCCATGAAGGACATCCGCTCCCGCTGTGCCAGCGCGGCCACGGCGCCCTCGGCGCGGTCGCCGATTCCGCGCTTGGGTTCGTTCAGAACGCGCCGCAGGTTGACGTCGTCGTCCGGGTTAACCAGGACGCGGAGGTACGCGAGGGCGTCCTTGATTTCCTTGCGCTCGTAGAATCGCGTGCCGCCCACCACCTTGTACGGCAAGCCGACGCGCACCAGGACATCCTCGATGGAGCGGGACTGGGCGTTAGTGCGGTAGAAAATGGCGACGTCGCCGGGGCGCAGGTTGTCCTCGTCCTGGAGCCGGTCGATTTCCTTGGCAATGAACTGGGCTTCGTCGTGCTCGTTTTCGCCCACATAGCCGATGATCTTGTGGCCCTCGCCCTCGGCCGTCCACAGCCGCTTCTCGGGGCGGTTGGGGTTCCGCGAGATGACGGAGTTGGCGGCGCTGAGGATGTTCTGGGTGGAGCGGTAGTTTTGCTCCAGCTTGATGGTGCGCGCCTCGGGGTAGTCGTTTTCGAACTCCACGATGTTGCGGATGTCGGCGCCGCGGAAGGCGTAGATCGATTGGTCGGAGTCGCCCACCACAGTGAGCTCGGACGCGCCGGGCCCTTCGCCTACGATTTCGCGCACCAGCGCGTACTGGGCGTGGTTGGTGTCCTGGTACTCGTCCACCAGGACGTGCCGGAACCGCCGCCGGTAGGAATCCGCGAGCGCGGGAAATGCCCGGAACATGTAGACGGTCTCCGCGATGAGGTCGTCAAAGTCCATGGCGTTGGCCTGGCGCAGCCGCTGGGTGTAGCCCTTGAAGACGTCCGCCACGGCGGACTCGAAGGGGTCGTTGTGGTTGGCGGACAAAGCGTAGGAATCGGCATCGATGAGCTCATTCTTGAGCGCCGAGATCTTGTGCTGGATGACCTTGGGCGCGAACTTCTTGGGATCAAGGTCAAGGCTCTTGGACACCTGCGTGACCAGCCGGAGCGAGTCCGCTGAGTCGTAAATGGAGAAGTTGGACTTCAGGCCGATATTGGCCGCTTCTTGCCGCAGGATGCGTACGCAGGAGGAGTGGAAAGTGGAGATCCACATAATCTTCGCCCGGCCGCCCACCAACGCCTCGATGCGCTCCCGCATTTCCGCGGCCGCCTTGTTGGTGAACGTGATGGCCAGGATCTCGCCATGGTGTGCCCGGCGGGTGGCGATCAGGTAGGCGATCCTGTTACTGAGGACACGGGTTTTGCCCGAACCTGCGCCCGCCACAATCAGCAGGGCGCTGCCGGCGTGTTTGACGGCTTCTTCCTGCTGGGGGTTGAGTCCCTGCAGGAGCTCCGCGGCGTCCGGCCGGTGGTGCGCGGCTTGGTGGGTTTCCGCGCTCCGGCCTCCCCCGCCGCCTCCCATTTCGGCGGCCGTCGCCAAGCCCTCAGGGCGCGACTTGGTGCGGGCAGCGGCCGCCGGGGCGGCCTTGAACGGTCCGTCAGAGTACGGGTCAAACAACATATCCATGGTGCCTACAAGTCTAGGCGGTGGGGCCGACACTCACTTCCGGCCTGTGGATTACTGCGAGCAAGCCCGCGCGACACCAACATCTCCCAGGGCAGCGGGGCTCAGGCCACCGAGCCGGACTCAAGGGCCGCACGCAACTCGCGTACCGCCGTCGTGCCTCCAGCCATGAACCATTCCAGGCCGTTGATCCGGACCGTGTCCGTGGCACCGCCGGCGGCGCGGACGATCGCCTTGCCGGGGAGCCAGTCCCACTCGGGGCAGCTGTGCTGGAACCAGCACCCCAGCTGACCGTCGGCCACCCGCCCCAGGTCGCAGGACCCGGAGCCGAGCATCCGCAGAGCCGCGGCGGAGGTTGCGGCAGCGTGCCAGGGCATAGCGCACAGCGGATCCATCAGCCACGTGGGGTGGATGTACGTTGCCGCGCCGAGCTCCGCCACCGGGGTGCCGTTGCGGGATCCGTTATTGTCGCGGAAGATCCCCAGGCTCTCGCCGTTCAGGGTCGCCTGCCGCGTGCTGCCGCCCAGCCAGAGCTTGTCCTCTTCCGGCTGGAAAATAGCTCCGAGCAGCACGTCCGATGAGTCCTTAAGCGCGATGGCCGAGCACCAGTAGGTGGAGCCGTGCAGGAAGTTGTACGTGCCGTCCACGGGGTCGATGACCCAGGTCCGCCCGCTGGTTCCCCGCACCGAGGCGCCTTCCTCACCCAGGATGCCGTCCTCGGGGCGGCAGCGGCGGAGCTGTTCGAGGACGTACGCCTCAGCCGCATGGTCCGCGGCCGTCACCACGTCAGAAACCGAGGTTTTCTGCTGGGACTGGAGGCCGGCCATACGCATCAGCAGCGCCAACTGCCCCGCCTCCCGGACCAGCGCGGATGCCAGCTGGTAGTCGTCCAGTGAGGGGTCAAGTTCAACAGCGCTATGCCGGCCTATGGTCATGCACCCAGTTTATGGGGCGGGATAATGGTGGCATGGCCAAGACACCTGCGCAGCGGATCAAGAAGCACGGCTCCAAGGCGGCTGTTCCGCAGCGCCACCTCCCGCCGGTGATCAATCCCACCACTGACCGGTCCCCGCAGACAGCCCGGAACAACAGCAACCTGATCGTCATTGCCGGGGTCGTGGCCAGCCTGTTCCTGTTCTGGTACGTCCACCTGCTGACCCTGGACCAGCTGCGGCAGCTCGCCAGCGGGCTGGCTATGCCGGATTCACTGGTAGGTGGCTTCGACACCGCTTACGTCGGCGAGCTGCATACTGCCATGAACGACGACGCCCGCGGCCAGCTCAACTACGTGCACAAGACCGCGGGCACCCTGTTCCCGCTCATTTTTGGTTTCACCTGGCTCTTGTTGATCGGCACGAACGTGGCCAGGAGGGCCCTCCGGTGGGCCCTCTGGGCAGTCCCGCTGCTGTTCGTGGTAGTCCGGTTGTGGGGCAACGTCGCCATCGACACGGCGCTGGCCGCAGGAACGCCCGACGCCGGCCAGGTCGCCTTGGCGTCCAGCCTCACCGTCGCGGGGTGGGTGCTGTTCGTCCTCAGCCTGCTGGCCGGGGCGGCGGCAGTGTTCCTGGGCAAGCGGCCGCGGCAGAAAGCCAACTCCCCATCGACTGCTCCGTAACAGCCCTTTTGAGCTCCCTAAACGGCGTTTACGGAGCAACGGATGGGTGAAGGCGGCGCTCCTGCCGGTGCCTGTGCACCCGTTGCGCGACCACCAGCCCGGCGGCCGCCATTCCCACGGTGACGGGATAGCCCATCAGCCGCTCCAGCGTGCCGGGTTCGGGAACGTCCATCCTTGTCAGTCCACCAGTAACCAGCGCGGCGGCGGACACCACGCCGCACGCCAGGATGAACCATCCCAACGGTGTCTGGTTCAGCCACAGTATGCCCAGCACAAGCAGTGCCGCGGCCCCGGCGATGAAATACATCACTGCACCGGCAAAATGCCAGGCTGAGCCCACGTCCTCGGGAACCAGCCCCACGATGACTGTGCCTGCTCCCGCGATCCCGGTCAGTGCCCGCATCCAGAGGGCCGCCAACCAGGGTTTCCTGCGCCCCGGATGGACGCGCACACCCGCCCGGGCGGCGATGCACAACAGCCCGGAACTCAGCAGCAGCGCCCCGAGGAGCATGCCCAGCCCCTGGACGACGAACGAGGCGTTCATGAGCCAATGCAGCGGCGAGCACACGTCCCGGCCGTCGTAGATCCCGCAATGAACCGCGCCCAGGTCACTGATGTAGCCAGTCCGTCGGTCATAGGGCTGCGGTCCGGCCCACGCCCCGATCACCGCTGTTTCCGCGGCAAAATACTGCAGAACGCTCAGGACGGACCAGGCACCGACGTACTGGCGGGTGGAGGCCGTGTCCGGGATGTAAACGGCGGCTGGAGCGGACGTCGGGCCTGATCTCATGCCAAGAGCGTAGTACGGCCTCCCACCTTGTATGCTTATATCCGTGTCCGGACGGACCGGCCCTGCCGGTACAGCGGATGCGCGCCCTCGTAGCTCAGTGGATAGAGCACGGCTCTCCTAAAGCCGGTGTCGTTGGTTCGATTCCAATCGAGGGCACTTGAACCTTCCTGAACCCCAGGCTCCCGGGCAGAGGGGGGCGGATTTTGACCTCCGCGCCTACCTGCTCGGTCCGTCGCAGGCTGAACGCTGGGCCGTTGAACGGCAGCTGCTGGACCGGACGGCAGGCACCCGCGGAACCTTTTCCGGCGTCGTACTTTTTTCCTCCACGGACGACGGCGGCCTGCACCTTCGCGAAGACGGCACCATGCGCTGGCCTACCTTCACGGGCCCGGCCTCCCGCGAGTACCTCCTCAAGCCCGCTGAACAGCGTGATGCGATGGACGTGTTTTTCGCCGACGGGCGGCCCTTCCACCGGATGAGCTTCACGCCGGAAGCGAACCTGGACAACCACTGGTGCGATCCCGACACCTACCGGGTGGCGTATGCGCTGGAGGGCCCGGACCGGTTCAGCTACACCTGGGACGTCCGCGGACCCAGCAAGGACCTGCTGCTATCGTCCACGTTGAACCGGCTAGGCTCGAAACCGTGAAAGCCCGCATCGTTGTGTCCGCCGTCTGTGTCTTCGACGCCGCCGGGCGGCTCCTGACCGTCCGCAAACGCGGCACCAGCATGTTCATGCACCCCGGCGGCAAGCCCGAACCGGGCGAAACCGCCGCCCACGCTGCATCCCGGGAGCTCCAGGAGGAAGTGGGGATCATCGTGGATCCGGACCAGCTACAGCTGATGGGCGTGTGGATCGCGGACGCCGCCAACGAGGCCTCCACCGACATTGAGGCAACCGTGTTCACCGCTCCGGGGACGTGGACGGCGCACCCCTCGGCCGAGATCGACGAGATCCGCTGGCTAGACCTTGCTGCCTTGGATCAGGGTGCCCGGCTGCCCACGGACCTCGCGCCGCTCCTGACGGACCACATCCTGCCTGAACTGGCCACACTGCGCCCCGGCCCAAGTAGGTAGCAGTAAGTGTCATTTTGACGGCTCAAAACGACACTTGCTGCTACCTAGTTGGGCAACGCCGCTAGAACTCCGGAACGGCTTCCGCGGCCACCGCAGTGGCCTCCGCGAACTGCGTCCGGTACAGCTCCGCATAGCGGCCCTCGGCCGCCAGCAGCTCCGTGTGCGTTCCGCGCTCCACGATCTGGCCGTCCTCGACTACCAGGATCACGTCGGCAGCGCGGATGGTGGAGAGCCTGTGGGCAATCACGACGGCGGTGCGCCCCTCGAGCGCCGCACTCAAGGCCGCCTGTACGGCAGCTTCGTTGGTGGAATCGAGTGCGGCAGTCGCCTCATCGAGGATGACCACCCTGGGCTGGGAAATGAGCAGCCGGGCGATGGTGAGCCGCTGGCGTTCACCGCCGGAAAGACGGTATCCCCGCTCCCCCACCACGGTGTCCAGGCCGTCGGGAAGGGACCGGATCATCGTCTCGAGGCGCGCCTGCCGGATGGCTTCCCACATGTCGTCGTCGGTGGCGTCCGGCTTGGCCAGCCGGAGGTTGGAGGCGATGCTCTCGTGGAAGAGGTGCCCGTCCTGGGTCACCATGCCCAGGGTGTCACGCAGGGAATCGAAGGTGACGTCGCGGACGTCCAGCCCTGTCCCCGGAATGGTGCCACCGAGCCGCACGGCGCCGGAGTCGACGTCGTAAAGCCTTGAAAGCAGCTGGGCAATGGTGGACTTTCCAGCACCGGAGGAGCCCACCAGGGCCACGGTCTGCCCTGGTTCCACCCGGAAGCTGACGCCGTGCAGCACTTCTTCGCCGCCGCGCGTGTCAAGGGTGGACACTTCTTCAAGGGAGGCCAGTGACACCTTGTCCGCCGAAGGGTAGGCGAAACGGACGTCGTGGAATTCCACGGAAACGGGTCCCTTCGGTACCTCGACGGCATCGGGCTTCTGCTGGATCAGTGGCTTCAGGTCCAGGATTTCGAAGACCCGCTCGAAGCTGACCAGGGCACTCATGATTTCCACCCGGGCATTGGACAGCGCAGTCAGCGGTGCGTACAGGCGCGTCAGCAGCAGCGCGAGCACCACCACGTCGCCGGGAGCAAGCTGGCCGGATATGGCCAGCACACCACCCAGTCCGTAGACCAGGGCAAGGGCGAGGGCCGAAACCAGGGTCAGCGCCGTGACGAAGGTGAACTGCAGCATGGCCGTGCGGACGCCGATGTCACGGACCCGGCCGGCCCGGACCGCGAACTCATGTGATTCTTCGTCCGGCCGGCCGAACAGCTTAACCAGCGTGGCGCCAGGGGCGGAGAAGCGCTCTGTCATCTGGGTGCCCATGGCGGCGTTATGTTCGGCGGCTTCGCGGCGGAGGTCAGCAAGGCGGGAACCCATGCGGCGTGCGGGGATCAGGAAGATCGGCAGCAGGACCATGGCCAGCACGGTGACCTGCCAGGACGTGCCGAGCATAACGATCAGCGTCAGGACCAGCGCCACGACGTTGCTGACCACCCCGGACAGGGTCCCGGCGAAGGCGGACTGCGCGCCGATGACGTCGTTATTGAGGCGGCTGACCAGGGCGCCGGTCCGGGTGCGGGTGAAGAACGCAATTGGCATCTTCTGCACGTGGTCAAAGACCTTGGTGCGCAGGTCCACGATCACGCCTTCGCCGATGGTGGAGGACAGCCAGCGGCTGACCAGCCCCAGGCCGGCTTCGGCCACGGCCACGACTGCGATCAGCACGGCCAGCCGGATGACTTGGTCCGTGCCTGCCTGGGCCACGATGGCGTCAACCACCTGGCCAGCCAGGACAGGCGTGGCTACTGCTAGGAAGGCCATCACAACCGACAGCGTCACGAAGGCGATCAGCTTTCCGCGGTGCGGGCGGGCAAAGCCCAGAACCCGTTTCAGGGTTTCCTTGGAGAAGGGCTTGGAGCCGCTCTTTGCGCGGGTGATGCTGTACAAGGTGTGCCAGGCGGCGCCATCCATGCTCATAGCTGCTGCCCCGTCGCGCCGGTCATCAATTCAGTTACCATTCCATCTTCCACATTCCACCGGACGTCGAGCTGAACGTTTTCGAGCAGCCTCCGGTCATGGGTTACCAACAACAAAGCGCCCTCATAACTTCCCAGGGCCTCCTCCAACTGTTCGATGGCCGGGAGGTCAAGGTGGTTGGTGGGCTCGTCCAGTACCAGCAGGTTGACGCCGCGGGCCTGCAGCAGGGCCAGTGCGGCCCTCGTCCGTTCCCCGGGTGAGAGGGAATTCACGGGGCGGGCCGTATGGTCCGCCTTCAGCCCGAATTTGGCCAGCAGTGTGCGGACCTCCGCCGCCGTCAGGTTCGTGAGGACGGCCTCGACGGCGTCTGCCAGGGTGAGGTGGCCAGCCAAAAGTCCGCGGGCCTGGTCAATTTCTCCGATGGCCACCGAGGCACCCATGGCTGCGTTGCCGGAGTCGGGTGCCTGGACGCCCAGGAGCAGCCGCAGCAACGTCGACTTGCCCGCTCCATTGGGTCCGGTGATGCCGATCCGCTCCCCTGCGTTGAGCTGGAGGTTGAGCGGGCCCAGCGTGAATTCGCCCTGCTTGACCACTGCGTCCCGCAGCGTTGCCACCACAGCGCTGGAGCGGGGCGCCTGGCCGATGGTGAACTGCAACTGCCATTCCTTCCGCGGTTCCTCCACCACGTCCAGCCGGGCGATGCGGGACTCCATCTGCCGGACCTTCTGGGCCTGCTTCTCGGAGGACTCGGTGCTCGCGGCCCGGCGGATCTTGTCGTTGTCGGGGCTTTTCTTCATGGCGTTCCGCACGCCCTGGGAACTCCACTCACGCTGTGTCCGGGCGCGCGAGACGAGATCCGCCTTCGTGGAGGCGAATTCCTCGAAGCGTTCCCGTGCGTGGCGGCGGGCCACGGCCCGTTCCTCCAGGAAGGCCTCGTAACCGCCGTCGTAGACCGCCACCGAGTTCTGGGCCAGGTCCAGTTCCACAATGGTGGTGACGCAGCGGGCCAGGAATTCGCGGTCGTGGGACACCAGCACCACACCGCCCCGCAGTCCTTGCACAAACGCCTCGAGTTTGGCCAGGCCCGCGAGGTCAAGGTCGTTGGTGGGCTCGTCCAACAGCACAATGTCGAAGCGGCTGAGCAGCAGGGCGGCAAGGGCAACACGGGCGGCCTGGCCGCCGGAGAGGCCTGTCATGGGAGCGTCAGTGCCGGTCTCCAGCCCCAGGTCTGCAAGCACTGGAGGGATGCGCTCGTCCAGATCGGCTGCCCCGGAGGCCATCCAGCGGTCAAAGGCCAGGGAGTAGGCGTCGTCGGCCCCGGGGGCACCGGAACCCAGGGCCTCAGCGGTGGATTCCATCTCCGCCGTCGCCTGGGCGCACCCGGTCCGGCGTGCGATGTAGGCTGCAACCGTTTCGCCCGCCAGGCGTTCGTGCTCCTGCGGCAGCCATCCCACGAAGGCATCGGCAGGGGCCAGGCTGACGGAACCGCCCTGCGGCTGGTCAACTCCAGCCAGCAGCCGCAGCAGGGTGGACTTACCGGCGCCGTTGGCCCCCACTACCCCCACAACGTCACCCGGGGATACGGTCAGGGAAAGCTTGGAGAAGAGCGTCCGGTGGTCGTGGCCGCCGGAAAGGTCTTTGGCAACCAGGGTTGCAGTCATGGGGTCGATCCTCTCGATGCTGCCGGACGGCGGGGACCCCGCTGGGGCGCTGGCGCGGAATGACGCCCGGGACTCCGCCAGAAAACCGCGGGAAACCGCAGGAAATCCGGGTGCTACCGCCCTGCTCGTGAGGGGGGCATAAAAGAACCCGCTGGTCCGGACTTGGGGGGTGTACGGACCAACGGGCTCGACCATCGAGCATAGTCGAATCGACACTCCGCGTAAAATCGCCAAGGGTTCCGCAGGCTAAAATTGAGGCATCCGTCCGTTCTGAAGAGAGCACTTCATGCCCCTCCCCGCCAAGGCGTTCCAGCGCTGGCTGCAAGGCATTGCGCCCAACGCCAGCACGGCCGATGTCTGCCGGATCTCCGGGATCAAACGGACCACTTTGGCCCAGCAGTTGGTCCGCGGGAAGGTCGCCGAGGCCACCGTGGTGAGCATCAGCCGCGCCTATGGCGTCAATCCGGTCTCGGCCCTCGCCGGCTTCGATGCCTACCGCGACCTGGCTGCGACAGTCCCACCCACGAGGTGTGAACTGGTCAGCCAGATCTCCACGCCTGACCTCCTGCGCGCAGTGCTGGCCCGCTCGGCGGTGGATCCAGCCGGCCAGACCTCGGCCGAGCCGCCCCCGCTGAGCCCGGCACCGCATGCCACCTCCGTCAAGAACTGGGTTGAGGCAATCGACGACGGCGAGCTGAGGCACCGCGTCTCGGCCGCCACCGGCGTCGCACCCCAAAACTACTCGGCCCAACTGAGCGCGAACCGGCTCTCCCCCGAGCTGGCCATCGCAACTTCCGTCGCCGCAAGCGTGGGCGCGGCAGGCGGGCTGGTGGCCACGGGACTGATCACCGAGGCAGAAGCTGGCTGGTCGGCGGACGCCCGCCAGGCCGCCTTGGACAGCCTGCCCGACGGCGAACTGACCACGTTGGCCGGCGACCGGCTGCAGGCCTTGGGCAAAACCTTGAAGCGCCAGGAACACGACCAACAACAAACCGACAAGATCTGGGAGAACCTCGGATGATCGAGATCCTTCAGTGGTCCACCCTGGCCATCTGCGCCCTGGTTGCCATCGCCAGAGTTCCAAGCATGCTGAGAGGTGAAAACCGGACGCTGTTCTGGATCTTTGCGCTCATGACCCTGGCCATCATCCTCAGCATCGAGGCGCCCTACGTGGCCATAGACCAGGCGCTGGGCGGATTCAATGTGGCAAACCTCATCCTGCGCTTTGTCATCTTCGCCGCCATCCTCTGCGTGGGCATCCGTGTCACCCGGGGTTTCGGCGCCACCGATGGCTACCGGCTGTTGACCGGCCCTGTCGGAATGATGGCGCTGGCCCTGGTGTCGCTGGCCGTTATTGGTATGTTCATCATGATCGACTCACAGGGTTCGTCCGCGGGGTTGGCCGGAATCTCGCGCAAGGGCGGTCCGGATGCCGTGCTGGTGGAATACTACGGTGCGGCTGGCAGGGCGTACCCCACGTACGTGTCCCTGGTGCTGTTGCCTGCCATGGTGCGGGCAGTCCGCGGTTCGCTGCCGCTACCCATCCGCACCGCGGCCTTCCTGCTGGCCGTCGGAGCAGTGGCCATCGCCTTAACGCTGTTCTTCCCTCTTATGCCGTCCAGCTGGGGGCCGGCCAAATTCATGATCAACTACACGGCAGTGCTGTGCTTCGTTGTGGGACTGGCGATCATCTGGGCGGCCAAGGTCGGTTATGGTCGCAACGCGGCAAAACAGAGGACTTTTACTGAAAAGTAACCTCGACAAATTCACAAAATCATTAGAATGTGAAACAATCATGAATGTGTGAAGGCGAGGCGCAGGGCGTTTACGAACGGGGATAAATTCTTAGACGTTGCGCCTCGGATGTCTTCACGCGCATTGGGGGGATGAGTGGTGGCGGCCGTTGGGGACCGCCCCCACTCAGCCTATTTAAGGCGTGGCGTGGCTCACGGCCTGCCCTCCGGTCCCGGCAGCCCGCCCCAGCTCACGCTGCACCAGTGGAAGTACCTCGGTGCCCAGCAATTCGATCGCTTCGAGCACGGTTGCCTGCGGGACTGAGGACAGGTCCAGTTGGAAGATCTGCCGGTCGTGCTGCAGATGGCCGTACATCCTGACGATTTTTTCGGCCACCTGCTCCGGGTTACCTACGAACAATGCGCCGCCGGGCGCCGCCTCCATGTTGTAGGTGACTCCGCTGGGGGTGGGAAATCCCCGTTCTGCCGAGATCCGGCGCATGGTGTCCATCCAGTACGGCCGGAAGGCCTCCTTGGCCCTGCCTGTTGCAGCTGGTGTGTCCCGCAGCACCAGCCCGGGGGCACTGACGCCCACCTTGAGTCCGGCGGCTCCATGTCCGTGCTCGACGGCGGTCTGCCGGTAGAGCGCCGCATGGCGCTCGAAGTTCCGTACCGATCCACCCAACAAGGCGTACATCACGTTCTTGCCCAGTGCTGCGGCACGCACTGTCGACTGAGGTGTTCCACCAGTGGCGATCCAGATGTCCAGCTCACGGCGGCCGTCCTCCGCCGGGAAGGGGCGCGGCAGGATCTGCGCCTCATGCAGGCCGGAGCGGAACTTGCCGCTCCAGGTAATCCGCTCCTGCGCATTGAGCCGGAGCAGCAACTCCAACTTCTCCTCGTAGAGGGCGTCATAGTCCTCCAGGCGCGCCCCGAACAGTGGATACGACTCGATGAAGCTGCCGCGGCCCGCCGTAAGTTCCGCACGGCCCTGGCTGATCAGGTCGATCGTGGCGAACTGCTGAAAAACCCGCACCGGGTCCTCGGTACTGAGGACCGTGACTGCGCTTCCCACTTTGATTTGCCGGGTCTGCGCCGCAACGGCCGCCAGCACCGTGGACGGCGACGTGACGGAGTAGTCGGCGCGGTGGTGCTCCCCGACCCCAAAGTAGTGAAGTCCTACCTCGTCGGCGAGGCGGGCCCTCTCCAGGAGATCCTGGGTGTTCCGTTCAGGAGAGACCACAGTGCCGCGGACGGGATCGCGGTGGATATCGCCGAAGGTGAAGATTCCTAGTTCCATGCCTTATCCAAGCAATAGATGCATTTGCATATTCCCGCAGGCGGAATCAGGGGGACGGATCCTCAGCCAGGAGCGGGCGTAAAGCCGGCTGGTGGCGTCAACGGACGAACCTCAACGTGACCAGTTGGAAGGGGCGCAGTGCCAGCGTGACGCCGCCATCCCCGGCCGGTGCCACGCCTGGCGCTTCGACGGGCCGTTCCAGCAGGTCAGTGGCGTACGCCTTGGCGGCCGGGAAATTCGCCGTCAGCAGCCCGGCCGAACGCTGGCCCAGGGACTCGTAAAGCCGGACGATGACATCCCCCGAGCCGTCCTCGGCCAGCTTCACGGCCTCGATAACCAGCGCGGCGTTGCCCACGGTGAACAGCGGTTCCGCCGGTTTGGCGCCACGCACCATCCGCGGTGCCAGGTTAGTTCGATACCCTTCCTCCACGGCCTCGGCGATACCGGCACCCGGGCGGATGGTTACCGTCAGTTCGTGATGTCCGCGGTCAGCAGCGGGATCGGGAAACTTGGGGGCCCGCAGGAGTGATAGCCGAACGGTAGTGGTGGTCCCGCCGTCGTCCTCCCTGATGTTCCTGGTGACGTCATGCCCATAGGTGGACGAGTTGGACACCGCCACGCCGTAGCCCGGCTCGGCCACATGGATCCATCGGTGGGCGCAGATCTCGAACTTGGCAGCTTCCCACGAGGTATTCACATGCGTGGGCCGGAAGACGTGGCCGAACTGCGTTTCGGAGGCCGATCGGTCCGCCCGGACATCCAGTGCGAATCCGAGCTTGAGGAGCTTCTCGCTCTCCTGCCAATCGACGGCCGTAGTGATTTCCAGTGAATCGCTGCCTGGTGCCAGAACAATCCGCTGGGTGACCGGCGAGGACCCGGCGACACGCTCCACCACGACGACGGCGGACTGGCCGTGGGTCTCCACCCGAACAGCCTGGGCCTGGTCCAGCCGCGTGACGTTACGCCGGTAGAACGCGTCGATGTCCCACGCGTCCCACTCGTTGGGGGTGTCCCGGTGCAGTTCCAGCAAGTTGCCGCGCTGGCCGGGAGCTATGGCTTCCCGTCCGCTGGCGTAATCCGAGAGGGACGCGATCAGGCCGTCAGCATCCAGGACTGCGCGGATGACGCCGTTGTCCAGCACGTACCCGCCGTCCTGCTCCGATACCGTCGCTGGTTGTCCGGCTGCCAGCCGTTCGGCGGCACCCAGCGCGGGGACGCCGTCACGGGCGTGGGGGGCGGCGTTGAGCAGGAAATCATGGGGGCCTTCGCCCAGCAAGGCGGCCGCTGCCTCCGCGATCAGGGCTTCGAGGCCGGCGCTGATGGCAGCATAGTTCCTTTCGGCATCCTGGTGGACCCAGGCGATGGAGCTGCCGGGCAGGATGTCGTGGAACTGCTGGAGCAGCACGAGGCGCCAGAGCCGCTTGAGTTCCGCTGCCGGGTAGGTGAATGACCCGCCCGTGCGGACGGTTGCGGTAGCGCACCAGAGTTCGGCCTCGCGGAGCAGGTGCTCGCTGCGGCGGTTGCCGCGCTTGGTCTGGGCCTGACTGGTGTACGTGCCGCGGTGGAGTTCAAGGTACATTTCGCCCACCCACACGGGAAGGGCGCTGTACTCCTCCTCGGCCTTGGCAAAGAAGCTTTCGGCGGAGCCCACCCGGACCTTGGGCGATCCTTCAAGGTCAGCGGTGCGGTGGGCGGCGGCCAGCATTTCGCGCGTAGGTCCGCCGCCGCCGTCGCCATAGCCGAACGGAACCAGGGAGGTGGTGCCGCGCCCGTGGTCGCGGTAGTTGCGTTCGGCATGCGCCAAATCCCGTGCGCTGAGCTCGGAGTTGTAGGTGTCCACTGGCGGGAAGTGCGTAAAGAGCCGCGTCCCGTCGATCCCTTCCCAGTTGAACGTGTGGTGCGGCATGCGGTTGATCTGGTTCCAGGAGATCTTTTGCGTGAGGAACCAGAGGCTGCCTGCCGATTTGACGATCTGCGGCAGGGCCGCTGAGTAGCCGAAGGAATCCGGCAGCCAGGCTTCACGGCATTCAATCCCGAACTCGTTGAGGAAGAAGCTCTTGCCTTCGATGAACTGCCGGGCCATGGCTTCGCCGCCGGGCATATTGGTATCCGATTCCACCCACATTCCGCCCACCGGCACGAACTGGCCGGCCTTGACCTTCTCCCGGATGCGGCCAAACAGCTCCGGGTAGAACTCTTTCATCCAGGCAAGCTGCTGGGCCGATGAGCAGGAGAACACAAAGTCCGGGTCCTCGTCCATCAGCGCCACGACGTTGGAGAATGTCCGGGCACATTTGCGGATGGTTTCCCGCACGGGCCAGAGCCAGGCGGAGTCGATGTGGGCGTGTCCGGTGGCCACCAGCTGGTGCGCCGAGGCATAGGCCGGCCTGGAAAGCACCTCTACGAGCACCTGGCGCCCGGCTGCGGCCGTTCCGGCAATGTTGTCCGGGTCCATGGCATCCATCATCCGCTCGAGCGCACGGAGGATTTCGTGGCGCCTCGGCTGCTCCATGGGCAGCTCATGCATCAGCCCTGAAAGGGTCCAGATGTCCTGCTGGAGCTCCCACACCGTCTGGTTGAGTTCCGCGATGGCGATGTGGCCAAGGCGGTACTGCGGCGCAGTGCCTGCTGTCGCCTTGTCTCCGTAAGGAGTGGCCGCGAAGGTCCAGCCCTGCGCGACGTCAGGGTTGGCCGCAGCCTCAACGTAGAAGTCCACGGCCATGCCGCTGCCAAGAAGTTTGAGCGGGATGTACTGGTTCCGCGGCGAGATGGCCTTGATGATGGTGCCATCCGGGCGCCATGCGATCCCCTCGCACTGGAAGCCTGGCGCCTCGGTGGTGAAACCAAGGTCCACCACGATTTCAACTGTGGTGTCAGGATCGGTTCCCCAGGATTGCGGGACGTCGCCCTGCAGCCTCAGCCACTTCGTCCCCCAAGGTTTGCCCCACGCGGCACCCGGCTCCTGGGGCACGAAGTCGTGCCGCAGCGCCTCCATCACAGTCACAGGCTCGTCCGGCACGTCCCAGGTGCTGAGGTTCAGTGGGACGGTGCGTGTGTAGACAGCGGGGATGATCCGTTCGCGCACGAAACGGTCCAGGCGGACTTCCGTGATCCGGCGGTCGTCATGCAATGTAAGCCCTCTTTAACGCTTGAAACTGGATCAAAGTGTCCATTCGATGGATAAAATCTACTGCGTCGTAGCTTAATAACCAAGCCTCCGCGGGTCCGGCTGCGTGCCAGTTGCTTATCCTCGAAGTTCCGCCGGATCCTCGGCCGGAACAGGGACGGTGATCCTGTGCTGCCCGGCGTAGACGTTCAGGCTTGTCCCCCGGCTGAACCCCGCCAAGGTCATTCCGGACGCCTCGGCGAGTTCTACCGCCAGGCTGGAGGGCGCGCTCACGGCGGCCAGCACCGGGATGCCAGCCAGGGCCGCCTTCTGGACGAGCTCGAAGGACGCCCGCCCGGAGACCTGGAGCACCAGTCCGGACAGCGGAAGCATCCGTTCCCGCAACGCCCAGCCCACCACCTTATCCACGGCGTTGTGCCGGCCAACATCCTCGCGGAGGCACAAAAGCTGCACCCCGCCGTCGTCCTCTACCCTGAACAGCCCGGCGGCGTGCACTCCCCCGGTGACGTCGAACACCGCCTGCGCCTCGCGGAGACGGTCCGGCAGCGACGCGAGGACTTCCGCGGGCACCGACAGCGGGTCCTCGGCAGGGCTGTAGTGCGATGACTTCCGCACGGCTTCGATCGAATCGGTGCCGCAGATGCCGCACGAACTGGACGTATAGACGTTACGGCCGATCGTCGGGACGTCCACGTCCGGACGCAGCTGTGCCTCCACGACATTGAACGTCTGCACGCCGTTTTCGTCCTCCCCGGCACAGAACCGCAACGACACCAGCTGCTCAGGAGTCCAGATGATCCCCTCGGACACCAGGAACCCGGCAACGAGGTCAAAGTCGTCGCCTGGAGTGCGCATCGTGACCGAGAAGGACAGGGAGCCCAACCGGATCTCCAAGGGTTCCTCCACGGCCAGGGTGTCTTCCCTGTGCCGTATGGGGAACTCGAGGGCCTGGGGGGACCCGTCCAGCACGTACCGGTGGACCTTGCGGCGCTGCGTCACACGGCCCATAGCTGTGCCCCGTCCTGCCGGCGGAAGCCATGCAGTATGTCCCGTTGCTGCCGTCGATGGCCAGGGTGCCTGTTCATGACTCCATCATTGCAAGGGCAAGGGCACTAAGCCAGCGGCGCCACGGTCAGCCCAGCAGCGCGCTCCAGTCCACCGGGCCTGCCGGCGCCGCGGGCTTGGAGCCGGCCTTCCGGGCAGCCCGTGCAGGGGTCTTGGCCCTGGTTCCGGGTTTTTCTCCGGTGGCGAGCGGCGGCCCCCACGGCAGCGCGAATGCCGGGACTGCTTCACCGAGCTGCACCCCGTGGGGCGGCACCACCATCACACCGTGGGCGGACGCCAACCCCCGCATCATGCCGGGGCCGGTGTGCTGGGCCGGCGACGCCATGCCGTACAGCAGCCGGAACGGGATCAGCCGGGTACGGCCGGGATCAGGCTCGATGGTGGTTCCGGAGGGGACTTCCTGTATTTCCGGCATGGACCCGTGGCCAAGTGCCGCGAGCAACGGCGCGCCTACGGTGGACAATGCCATCATGGCGGCCAGGGGGTTTCCGGGCAGCCCGAGGACAAACCGTCCGTCGGGCAGCTCCGCGAGGACAGCGGGATGGCCGGGCCGCATGGCGATCCCGTCGATGACCAGCCGTCCACCCAGTTCGGCGACGGCCTGGCGCAGGTGGTCAGTTCCCGATCTGCCGGTACCGCCGGTGGTGATGACGACGTCGGCAGGCACGACGGCGGGAACCTCACCGCCGGGCTCGGCGACGTCTTCCAAGGCAGTGAGCCAGTCTTCGTAGGAGTCGCCGATCTTTTCCTGCCCGGCGGGAATGCCCCTCAGCATTTCCACGACTGCAGCCAGCTGGGGACCAAATGTGTCACGGACCTGCCCGGGCGCCGGCAGTCCATGGGTCACCACTTCGGAGCCGGTCAGCAGGAGTTTGACCACCGGCTTGCCTTGCACCAGGAGGTCGTCATGGCCGGAAAGGGCCGCCACGGCAAGGTGGGCGGGATTGAGGGTAACTCCTGCCTTGACAAGCACGTCACCCACAGCCGCTTCCTCCCCGGCTTTCCTGATGTGCTGGCCGTTTTTCGGTTCGCCGGGGCGGGCGCCGCCGCCAACCATCAGGACCGGGAGACCGTCGTCGTCAGTGCCCAGCACTGCGCTTTCACTGCGGAGCACGGCTTTGGCACCGGCCGGGATCAGGCCACCTGTGACGATGGGGCTGGCCTGGTGCGGCGCCAGCCGCTGCCCGGCCTCGGCCAGGATCCAGGGGCCGCTGCCGTTGACCGCCCAGCCATCCATGGCGGACGAGGCGTAGTGCGGCATCTCCTGGAGGGCTGTGATGTCCTCGGCAAGCGTCCGGCCAAGGGCCTGCTGCAACGGAACGCGTCCCGGGGGTATCGGCACGGCGCAATCGAACGCAGCCTGTCGGGCCTCTTCCCAGGTGTGGGCCAGATGCCTGGTTTTTTCGTCGTGAGTGTCCTGCCTGGGTGCGTCGTCGTTGTCGCCGGGGGCAGCCGTCATTCGCGCGGAGTCCCGGCGGATTCAGAATCGTAGTCCACGGCCAGGGACCGTGCCACGTCCATGGCAGCGGACATTGACGCGGTGTCCGGCGCCTTCCCCGAGCCTGAGGCCAGGCCGGCGGCGAAGCCTGCGATAAAGGTGGTCAGGGGCGCTGCGGGCCGCACTACCGAATGTGCAGCCACTCCGGCGAGCGAGAGGATGGCATTGACGTCTATCTGGACGTCTTCGAGTTCGTAGGCCTGAAGGAGCGCCCTGCACCATTCTTCCAGCGTCTCATCCTGGCTCTTCACTGTATGCCTCCCATTCAACTGCGGCCATGCAGGTCCGGTACCTCATCGTGGTTCCCGGCCGGCCACTCCAAGCGCGGCGGCATCATCCCAGGTGTCTACGTCATCCGTAGAGCCCGCCGGGACGGTGACAAGCTGCACGTCCAGCCTAGCAAGGAGAGCGGATACTGAACCGTTCATTAAGGCCCCGCGGGAGTCAAGGTCCTGTACTGAACGGTGGAGTGCGGGAGTGCTGTAAAAGCCCACCAGGGGTTGGCGGTGGCCATCCGGCGAAATGGCCATGGCGCCGTCGCCAGGACCAAGCGACCGCCGAAGGGCATCAATGGCCTGGCCCACCCTGGGCATGTCGCAGGCCAGCAAGAGCGTGAAGGGAGGACGCGGCCCGGCGGTTCCATCGAGCGCGGCCAAGCCTGCTGCAATGGCCGACGCCGGACCGGCAAACGGCGGTTCTTCCCGACACCTGAGGACCCCCTCGGGCAGGCGTCCCGGGTCCGGGCCGACCACCACGGCCCTCCGGGCACCCCCGGCTGCTGCGAGGGACCGCTGCAGGAGGGTGTCGCCGTCGTAAATCAATGACTGCTTGGGGACGCCACCCAGACGGGACGAACGGCCGCCCGCAAGGATTACCGCGTCAAATTCGTATGTATCAGGAGCCACCACTCCAGCCTAGCGGGGCGGGTGTTGTCCGTGCTTTCAGCCGGGTCAGGCAGCCCGTTCAGGCAACAGGAAGGGATCCCACGCCGGTGTGGGTTTCTCCAGCTCCTTGATTTGCCAGATGGTCCCATGCGGTGGTTCCGGGGTGAACCGGAGCTTCCACCCCATCTCCCCCGGCGTGTGGTCGCCTTTGACGTTGTTGCAGCGTAGGCAGGCGGCCACGAGGTTTTCCCAGGAATCTGCACCGCCGCGGGACTTGGGCTGGACGTGGTCAATGGTGTGGGCTGCTTTTCCGCAGTAGGCGCACCGGTGTCCGTCCCGGCGCAGCACGCCACGGCGGCTCACGGCGGTGGTCTGGTTGTACCGGGGGCGGATGTAGCGGTTCAGGAGGATCACGGACGGGCGGCCCAGAATCTCCTGTGGCCCCACTACAGGGTCCTCGCCTTCGGCTACAACGCTTGCCTTCCCCGTGAGCACAAGGACCAGCGCCCGGCGGAAGGTGATTACCGCCAGCGGTTCATATCCAGCATTCAGAACGAGAGTGCGCATGCACGTACCTCTTCACGGCCGCACCCGTCAGGGGCGCGAGGGCCGGCTGCCCTCGGCATGTCCGGGCTATGGATCGACACCACAAGAGTAAACAAAGAAACCCGGGATCAACTAATCCATGGTTTCGGGGTGCGCCCGTGTCGATCGCCTCTTACCGGGTCTGGGCCCGGCTGCGCCGTTAAAGCGCAAGGACCCCCGCCGTAGGGCGGGGGTCCTTGCCAAGCGTTGCTACGGAAATTAGCTGACGCGGATGAAAACCGGGCCGGAGCCAACGTTGGCGCTGAAAACAACGGTCTGGTTGCCGTTGTAGCCACCGTGTACGGCCTGGCCGTTGCCGGCGTAGACAGCCACGTGGGCAACGCCCGCACCGCCATCGGCGTAGTAGATCAGGTCGCCGGGCTGGGCCTCGGCGGCACTTACGGTCTGGCCCAGGGACAGGTAACCTGCAGGCCAGTCGTGGAAGTTGATGCCCACAGCGGCCAGGGAGTTGGTGACCAGCATGGTGCAGTCCTGGTTGACGCCCAGCTGGGCGTAGGCTGCGGACAGGATGGCCTGGCCCTTGCTGCTGGCGGCCACAGGTGCCTTCGGAGCTGCAGCCGCTACCTTGACGGTGGAAACAGCCTGAGCGGCGGGTGCGGGAGCCTCAACCTCAGGCTCAGGTTCCGGCGCTTCAACCACGGGAGCCGGCGTGGTGGTCACCGCGGGCTTCTCGTAGGAGATGGCAATGGTGGAAGCGGCCGAAATGACCGCCGGAGCGGCAACCTCAACCTCAACGTTGGAAGCGGAAGCCGATTCGCGCTGAACGTTGGTGTCTGCAGCGTTGGCGGCGATACCACTGGTCAGGACCAGGCCGGAGGCAGCAGCGATAACCGCGGCCTGGCGACCCATGCCACCGGCGTTGTCGCCGAGGGCCTTGGCAATGACAGCCAGCGAGTTGGTCGTGGTGACCTCCGCGCGGTGCCGTGCAGCAATTGCACGTGTAGTCATTATTTCTCTCTTTCGTTTTCCTCAGGACCGCACAGGCAGGCCAAGGGCTTTGGGTGCGCCGGCATCTTGGGGGTACGCCGGCACACCCCGAACGGGGATTTAGCGAAAAGTGTTCTAGCGGGCGCGGTTCTTCTACTTCAGGGTGTAGAAGGATCCGCCGCCCGTGGAGGCCACGGAGTGCAGCAGCGTTCCCTGTGACGGGTTCAGGGCGCTGATCATCATGCCGTTGCCAACGTAGATGCCTACGTGTGCGCCGCCATTCTGCATAACAAGGTCACCGGGAGACGGTGTTGACGTGGGGGTCATTGCCGTCCACGCGTTTACACGGGGAATGCTGATGCCTGCCTGGGCGTACACCCACTGGGTGAAGCCGGAGCAGTCCCAGCCGTTGGGCGAAGTGCCGCCCCAGACGTAGGGGTGGCCGATTCCGGTGTAGGCGATTGCGGCCAGGCCGGAGGCGGCCGCGGAAGATACCGCGTCCGTCAGCTTGCTGGCTGCGGGGGCCTTTGCGCCTGCTGCCCGTTCCGTGTCAGTGGACTGTGCACGGACCGTTTCGACCTTCGGGGCCGGCGTGGTCTTGACCACGGGGCGTTCGAAGGAGACGGTGGCGGTGGGGGCAGCGGTGACGGCAAGCGCCGTCTGCGAGCCGGACTCGGTGGAGGCGGAAACGCCAGCGGTGGTGTCCGCTGCGTTGGCCGGAAGCCCCATGCTCAGGATCAGACCTGATGCAGCTGCGATGACAGCAGCTTGGCGACCGACGGTCCCGGCATTTGCACTGACAGCCTTGGACACGGGGCCCAACGGGTTGGTGCGAACCGTTTGTGCGCGGTGACGCGCAGAATTATGGCGTGAAGACACGAAGGTAGCCTCTCCCAATGCCTACGAGGTGAGCTGTCGGATTCGGATGGGAGTTCACCCGGCCACGCCGCTTCCACAGGAAGCTTTGCGACTTAACCCCAAGGCCTTCGAACTTCAAAGGCCAAAATTGGTTCCCCCGCCCCTGCCAGACGATGTCATGCGAACGGACCTTGAGCGGTGGCAGAGCTAGGCAATCCACTCAAGAACGTCAACTTCGGAAAAGTTGACGCAAGTTAGACGGTACAGCAGTTCAGAGCGAATGTCACATTCAGGTCACGGCATGTCACGCAAATGTGAGAGTTTTCCATCAGTTGGGCTAGAGCCAGCCGGTGGGGTCAACGACTTCGCCATTGACCTGGACCTCGAAATGGAGGTGGCAGCCTGTGGAGGCGCCGGTGGTGCCGCTGAGCGCCACTACCTCGCCTCGGCTGACCGTTTGGCCAACCTTGACGTTGAAGGAAGACAGGTGGTTGTACGTCGTTTCAAGGCCGTTGCCGTGGTCCACGACCACGCGGTTACCTCCGCCAAACTGGTGCCATCCCGCAAAGGTCACAGTGCCGCTGGCGGCCGCCAGGACAGACGTGCCGCACTGTGCCACGTAGTCCTGGCCGCGGTGGAAGTCACCGGAGCCGCCAGTGATAGGACTCACGCGATAGCCGAATGGGGAGGCCGTAACCAGGCTCGCCAGCGGAGCACCGAGGCTGCCGGCGGAGGCGGCCCGGGTGATGGACCCCGCTGACTGGGCGCTCAAGAGTTGCTTGAGCTTGCCGTCCGGATCACCCATGGTGACTACGGATGAGCGGCTGAAGTCGATTTTTGCGGCTGCTTCGGCGGAGATTTCAGGCTGCGGAGCTGCGGAAACAGCCGATGTCTGCTGACCGGCGTCCGGCGTGGCCAGGACGGGACTGGTGGCAGGGACGGTGACTGTGAGCACCAGGCCGGTGGCCGCGAGGGCGATGCCGGCCTTTTGGCCCACCCCACTGGCCGCTGCGAAGTCAGTGATTTGCCGGAAGGGTCCCCGGCGGCGGCGCGCATCGCGCTGTGGATCCCGGGGCCTGTCCGCGGCCACAGCTGCAGCAACGCGGGGCGCTGCTACGGGGCCCGCTGCGCGGCGGCGGCCCCTGGAATTCTGCATGGTCAAGAACGGTTCCTCTCTGGAAAGCCTGCGAAGTTAGCTGTCGGATTCGGGTCAGAGAGTTCATAGACCCGGTCCGCCGTAAGCAAGCTTCGGCGCAGAGATATCCCGTGAGGATCCTTCGCTGGAAGAGGCTTGCTGCTGACGGACTTCACCCCAAGGCAGCCTTGCGACTGCCGGTTGTGGTTCCCCCGCCTCTGCCAGTTGGTGACTCGTACTACTGATCTGCTGGCAGAGCTCGGCTCCAGATCAGGTAACGCTTTTGTATCGACGCTTGGCGTTAACTATAGGCGATTAAGCCGGACAGTAACAATTCCGTTATCTTTGCTTAAAGCCTATTCATTGGGGTAACCCGGGCGCTCCGTCAGAGGTCAGCGGACGGATACGAATACGTGCGCCGCCACTTCGGGGGGAAGCTCCAGTGCCCCTTCGATCCCGGGGACCCGGACCGAAATGTAGTCTCCCACGCGCTCCAGCGAAATCGGGGCGCCCGGCCGGATCCCGCCCTCGTCCAGCTGGGTCAGCAGCTCAGGGTCCACCTGGATGGGTTCTGCCAGCCTGCTGACAACCACGGTGGATCCGGGGCCATAGCCCTTCATGGCTTCCAGGAGATTAATCACACCGTCCGTGAAGGGCGACGACGCCTGGCCTCCCAATGCCGCCAGGCCAGGGATGGGATTGCCATAGGGCGATTCAGTGGGGTGGTTCAGCATTTCGTAGATGCGCCGCTCGACGCGCTCACTCATCACGTGCTCCCAGCGGCACGCTTCGTCATGGACGTACGCCCAGTCCAGGCCGATAACATCCGCCAGGAGGCGCTCCGCGAGCCGGTGCTTGCGCATGACCTCGGTGGCCCGTTTACGCCCGGTTTCCGTCAGTTCCAGATGACGGTCTCCGGAGACCACCACCAGGCCGTCGCGTTCCATCCGGCCAATCGTTTGGGACACCGTGGGTCCGGAGTGCCGCAGCCGTTCGGCAATGCGGGCGCGAAGAGCAACGATGTTCTCTTCCTCAAGCTCCAAAATGGTCCGAAGATACATCTCCGTAGTATCGATCAGATCCGTCATCCAGCTCAGCTCCTCGAGCGCATTACCTTGCGTTGTCCCACCGTATCGCGTACCGACAGCGACGTAGTCCGTTGAAAAGCTTAGCCTATTTTGAATTTGTCCGGATAATTCCTACGGCCCCTCCAGCCTGTCTCAAAGGCTGGACTATGACGCAGCCGGTTCCCGCCGAATCAGCGGTTCAGGCAGAATATAGGAGGTCCTCGTTGCGGTCACTGACGACTGCCGGCCACCCCACCGTCCCGGACATGTGTCACGTCCACGCCGAATTGGAGCCCTTGTGAGCGAAAACAGCATCACTATTCCTGCCGACCTCCTGCCAAAGGACGGACGGTTCGGCGCAGGACCTTCCAAAGTCAGGCCGGAACAGATTGAAGCACTCTCGGCGGCGTCCACGACCATTCTGGGCACGTCCCACCGCCAGGCTCCGGTCAAGAACCTTGTCGGTTCGGTCCGCGAAGGCCTGAGCCAGTTCTTCCGTGCCCCTGACGGGTACGAGGTAGTACTGGGCGTGGGCGGTTCCACAGCATTCTGGGATATTGCCAGCTTTGGCCTCGTTGAGAAGAAGGCCCAGCACCTGTCCTTCGGCGAATTCGGCTCCAAGTTTGCCTCAGCCACCAACAAGGCACCGTTCCTGGACGCCTCCTCGATCATCAAGTCCGAGCCCGGTACGCGGCCGGTTGCCCAGGCCGAGGCCGGCGTTGACGTCTACGCCTGGCCGCAGAACGAGACCTCCACCGGTGTTTCGGCGCCCGTGAAGCGCGTCTCCGGTGTGGATGAGGGCGCGCTCGTCCTGGTGGACGCCACGTCCGCCGCAGGTGGCCTGGACGTTGATGTTGCCGAGGCAGACGTGTACTACTTCGCACCGCAGAAGAACTTCGCGTCCGACGGCGGCCTGTGGCTGGGCCTCTTTTCCCCGGCAGCGCTGGAGCGTGCCGCCAGGATCAAGGCCAGCGACCGCTGGATCCCCGACTTCCTGGACCTCCAGACGGCGATCGAGAACTCCCGCCTGAACCAGACCTACAACACGCCGTCGCTCTCCACCCTGGTGACCCTGGATGCCCAGGTGCAGTGGCTGAACAGCAACGGCGGCCTGGACTTCGCGTCGGCCCGTACAGCGGACTCTGCCGGCCGGATTTACAGCTGGGCTGAGGCTTCCGAGTTTGCCACGCCTTTCGTGGCCAAGGCAGAGGAGCGCTCAAACGTTATCGCGACGATCGACTTTGACGACTCCATTGACGCCACTGCCGTTGCCAAGGTGCTGCGTGCCAACGGCATTGTAGACACGGAGCCCTACCGCAAGCTGGGCCGCAACCAGCTCAGGATCGCCACATTCGTGGCAATCGAACCGGCAGATGTCTCTGCGCTGCTGGCCTGCATCGACTTTGTGGTGGGCGAACTGCGCAAGTAGTCCGCCACCCACTCATCGATTGCTCCAGCAACGCCCTTTTGGGGCCCCTAAAGGGCGCCTACGGAGCAATCGATGGGTATGAGGCGTCAGGATGCCTGGGGCAATATTGGGCTCTTAACGCTCGACGGCGCCGTCCGGACTTTGGTCCCGGACGGCGCCGTCTGCGTTTAGTGTGAGTCGCGTGTCTGCTCGCCGATTATTCGGCGTCACGCTCGTCAGCGTCGGGCTCTTCGGCGTCACGCTCATCGACGTCAGGCTCTTCGGCGTCTTCAGCATCAGCTTCCTCCGCGACAGTCCCTTCGCCATCCAGCGCTTCCGGGCCAGGCACGTTGGTGTCCGGACCTTCCTCGATGTCCGGTGCCCCAACCACCTCCAGGGCTTCGGCGTCCTGGGCGTCCTCGGGGCGCACGCGTTCTGCCCAAGGCACCCACTCGGGGGCAAGGATGGAGTCCTCTGAGGGCAACAGTCCAAGTTCACTGACCGTGACCACCTTGGACCGCGAGTTACGCGTCAGGACGGCAAACCACTGCCACCCCTGGTATCCGGGCAGGCGCGACTCAAAGAGGTGCGTCACCAGGCGGTCGCCCTCACTCTTGGCACCGAGGTGGGCGCCTATTGTCGAGGCCGCAGTGATGCCTTCAACGGCGGTCCGGGCTACGTCAACTGCGGCGGCGAGGAAGGCGTCCGGTTTTCCGATACGCCAGACGGGGACACCCGCACGGCGCTTGGTTTCGGTGGCGGCCGGGGCGGCCTTCGCCGCGGCTCCCGCTGACGGTTCGATGGCGGCGCCTGCCTGATCCGCTGCCGCGGGGTCCGGCTGTTCAGCTTCCGGGTTCATCAGCAGGCCTAAACGTCCAGCTCGTCGGCAACCTTACGCAGGGCTGCGGCGATGGCCTTACCCTTGTTGCCTTCCGGGTACTTGCCGGCGGACAGGGTGCCGGAGAGGTTGTCCAGCACGCTGACGAGATCCTGCACCAATGGTGCCAGGTCCTTGGCGCTGGGCCGCTTGGCTTTGGCGATGGACGGCGTCTTATCCAGGACGCGCAGGCCCAGGGCCTGGGCACCCTTGCGGCCGTCGGCAACGCCGAACTCCACCCGGGTTCCAGCCTTCAGCTCAGTAATGCCCTCAGGCAGCGATGATTTGGGCAGGAACACTTCCTGGCCGTCCTCGCCCGCGAGGAATCCGAAACCCTTTTCCTTGTCATACCACTTGACCTTGCCGGTAGGCACGTAATCAACCTTCTTCGTTCTGACGTCTTGAGACACGACCGGCAGTCACCGCATCCGCATTGATATGCGGGTTCAGGGTATGACTGCCCGGGCCGAGTTGGTCTGTTACTTCAAGGTTATCCTGCCGCACGCCCGAATCCTGCTTTCCCTCCTTCACACCATCGCCTGCCGAAGGACTGTTAGCGTTACGTCCATGACACCCTCGCGTTACCGGCGTCCCCTGATGATCTGTGCGGCAGCGGTCGCCTTGCTCTCACTGATGGCAGTGGGCGCGGTGATGGCGCTGGCCTTTGCCGGCTCGGCAGCCCCCGTGTGGGTCACCTCAACGGCCCTCTACGGCCTGCCGCTGGCCTTCCTGCTGATGCTCTTCCTGATCCTGGACAGTGTGGCGGGACGGCGCCGGGCAGGAAAGTCCGGCGGACGGTAACGTTGGACTGATGTCCCTTATCCGCGCGTTGAGCAAAGAGCTGGAGGCACGCAGCGACGAGTCGTTGCGGGCACTGTTCGCCGCGCGGCCGGACCTTATCTCGCCTGCCGTTCCGGACTTTTCCGCCCTCGCGGCGCGTGCCAGCGCCAGGGTAAGTGTCCAGCGGGCACTGGAACGCCTGAACAAACCACAGATGCAGGTCCTGGAGACCCTCCATCTCTGCACAAATACGGACACGGCCCACAGCGCGTGCGCCGCCGGGCTGCGGAAGTTCATTCCCGGTGCTTCGGTGGCCGCCGTTGACCGGATCCTGGCCTCCCTTCAGGACCTCGCGCTCGTGCACCGGGCGGATCCCCCGCACGGAACAACCCCTACCGGACACCGCCAGCGCTTCTACCTCCCGGTGGGGTCCCTTCGGGATGTCGTGGGCATCTACCCGGCCGGGCTGGGCCGCAGCTACACGGAACTGGTCCGCCTGCAGCCGGCGTTCGCCCAGCGCGTGGTACAGCTGGTTGCCGAGTTGCACCGCAGCGGCGTGCCCGTCCAGGAAGCCACCACGCCTATGGAAGCAGCGCTTGCCCTGCAGCACTGGACGTCGTCGCCGGAGTCGCTGCAGCAGATCCTGGCGGATGCACCGGAACGTACCACGGCGTTACTGGCCCGATTCGGAAACTGGGCCATGGGTGCTGTCCCCCAAGCGCAACGGAAAGCATCCGTGACCAACGAAACCGCCGACGTCGGGCCCGTTGACTGGCTGCTGGCCCGCGGCCTGCTGGTCCCCTTGGACGCAGCCCACGTGGAACTCCCGCACAGCGTGGGCGTGTCCCTCCGGGGCGGTGCGATTATCAACGACTTCACCCTTTCGCCGCCCGTTCCTGAACTTGGCCACACGACAGCTGCACTCCGCCGGAACGCCGCGCTGGGTGCCATTGCGGAAACGCTTCGGCTGGTGGGCGAGCTTCTTTACGCAGTCAGGGAACAGCCACTGGCAACATTGCGCACCGGCGGCGTGGGGGTACGGGAGATGAGGCGGGTCGCGGAAACGCTGCGGATTGAGCAGCATCGTGCGGGCTTGCTGGTGGAGCTCTGTGCCCTATCCGGCCTGATCCGCCTTGATGTGGATTCCTCTGCCTGGGTGCAGCCTCCGGAACTGGAATGGCTGCTCCTGCCGCGGCAGGAGCAATGGCTGTGGCTGGTTAATGCGTGGCTGGCAAGTGAACGCGTCCCGTCTCTGGTGGGCCAGCCCGTCAGTGGGCAGCCGAACGCACCGGCAGTTGCCCATCGCGGCGCAGCCGGCGCCACCATCAACGCGCTCTCGGCCGAAGCGCAACGGCCTGATGCTCCCGTTGTCCGGAAAAGGATCCTGGAAATCCTGAACCAACTCACCAATGAGGCCACAGCTCCCGACGCCCACGCCCCCGTCCTGGACGCGGCGGCTGTGCTGCAGCGGGCTGAATGGGAACAGCCCCGGATGGCGCGGCGCTTCAGTTCGCTGATCCGCGGCGTGCTGGCGGAGGCCGACATGCTTGGCCTGACCGGTTCAGGGGCGCTCAGCCAGCTGGGAAGCGCGATCGCCGAGGACAAGCCCGATGAAGCGCTGGGGATCCTCGGTGAGCACCTTCCCGCTGCCCTGAACCACGTGCTGCTCCAGGCCGATCTCACGGCCGTTGCCCCGGGGTACCTCAGTCCCGAGCTCAGCGAAAAACTGCTGTTGATGGCCGACGCCGAAGGGCAGGGTCCGGCAACGATCTACCGGTTTTCTGCTGCGTCCGTGCGCCGCGCCTTGGAGGCAGGGCAGGATGCGGCGAGCCTGCTGGGCTTCCTGAGGGAGCACTCCGCCACCGCTGTGCCGCAACCCCTGGAATACCTGGTAGAGGACACGGCCTCGCGCCACGGACGGCTGCGAGTGGGGATGGCCGCGAGCTTTGTCCAGAGCGACGACGAGACCGCCGTGCTGGAGCTGGCCTCCGAATCAAAGGCCTCCGGCCTTGGCCTCGTGAGAATCGCGCCCACAGTGCTCATATCCAAGGCGCCCCCACGCGAAACGGCACAGGTCCTGCGCAGCATGGGGCTCTCGCCGTCAGTGGAGGAATCCGAACCGTCGGTGGTCCGGCTGCGCCGCACCACGCAGGCACCGGGGAGCACCCGTCCGGTATACACCGCCCCGCGGACCGCGCCGGCCGAAGCGGAGATGGATGCCCAGCTGTCTGTCCTGCGCCATCACAAAACCTCACCCTCCGGCATCCACGATGGCCAGGAAGCGGTGGGAGGACCGGGGGCCGGCGTCCCGCCGTCGTCCGTGTCCCCACCCCAGTCCGGGTCCGGGGAAACCGCAACCCAGCTTGGGCTGGAGACCCTGCAGCGGGCCATCCGGCTCAAGCAGACTGTGAGCATGAATGTCGTGGACGGTGGGGGGAATGCGAGCCTGGAGACGGTTGTTCCCTTATCGGTAAGTGGTGGACGGGTCAGGGTCTTCGATCCGGCGCGGGAGACCGAACGGGTGGTTTCCATCCACCGGATCATTGATATCGAGGCCGCAGGGGAACTGCGCCAGTAAAGGACGCCACCGCGTGAACGACGGACCGCTGATTGTCCAGAGCGATAAGACCATACTGCTTGAGGTGGACCATGAACTGGCCACCGAAGCCCGCCACGCCATTGCCCCGTTCGCCGAGCTCGAGCGCGCCCCGGAACACATGCACAGTTACCGGCTGACGCCGCTGGGCCTGTGGAACGCGCGGGCCGCGGGGCTGGACGCGGAAAAGGTCCTGGACACGCTGCTGAAGTACTCACGCTTCCCGGTGCCGCATTCGCTGCTGATCGACGTCGAAGAGACCATGTCCCGGTACGGGCGGCTGAGGCTGGAAAAGGATCCGCAGCACGGCCTGGTCATGCGCACTGACGACTACCCCGTGCTGGAAGAGGTCATCCGGGCCAAGAAAATCCAGCCCTTGTTGGGGCCACGGATCGACGGCGAAACCATCGTGGTCCATTCCTCGCAGCGGGGCCAGCTCAAGCAGCTGCTGCTGAAAATCGGCTGGCCGGCGGAGGACCTCGCCGGCTATGTGGACGGCACGCCGCACCTGATCGCTTTAAATGAGGACGGCTGGAAGCTGCGCCCCTACCAACGGCTGGCCACGGAAAACTTTTGGGCCGGGGGCAGCGGGGTGGTGGTCCTTCCGTGCGGTGCGGGTAAGACTCTGGTGGGGGCAGCGGCCATGGCCGTCAGTTCCACAACCACCCTCATCCTGGTGACCAACACGGTGGCTGCCCGGCAGTGGAAGGACGAGTTGCTCAAACGCACTTCGCTGACCGAGGACGAAATAGGTGAGTACTCCGGGGCGGTCAAGGAAGTCCGGCCTGTCACCATCGCCACGTACCAGGTCCTCACCACCAAACGCGGCGGACTGTATCCGCATTTGGAGCTCGTGGACGGCAACGACTGGGGCCTGATCATCTACGACGAAGTGCACCTGCTTCCCGCCCCGATCTTCCGCATGACGGCAGACCTGCAGGCACGACGCCGGCTGGGCCTCACCGCCACCCTCGTCAGGGAGGACGGGCGCGAAGGCGAAGTCTTCAGCCTGATCGGGCCCAAGCGGTACGACGCGCCCTGGAAGGACATCGAATCGCAGGGGTACATCGCCCCGGCCGACTGTGTCGAAGTCCGGGTGGACCTTCCCCGCGACGAGCGCGTCGCCTACGCGATGGCAGAGGACGCCGACAAGTATCGGCTGTGCTCCACATCCGAGACCAAGACGCAGATCGTGGAACAGCTCGTAGCCAAGCATGTGGGCGAGCCGCTGCTGGTGATCGGGCAGTACATCGACCAGCTGGACGAAATCGGCGAGCGCCTCAACGCTCCGGTCATCAAGGGCGATACGTCCGTCAAGGAACGGCAGAAGCTCTTCGACGCGTTCCGAGCCGGTGACGTGCAGACACTGGTGGTGTCCAAAGTGGCCAACTTTTCCATCGACCTGCCCGAGGCTTCCGTAGCCATCCAGGTTTCCGGCTCCTTCGGATCCCGCCAGGAGGAAGCGCAGCGGCTGGGCCGCCTGTTGCGTCCCAAGAAAGACGGGCGGGCAGCCCGCTTCTACTCGCTGGTTGCAAGGGACACCCTGGACCAGGATTTCGCGGCCAAGCGCCAGCGGTTTTTGGCCGAGCAGGGCTACGCCTACCGGATCATGGATGCCAAGGATGTAGAGCAGGCCGGATAGGTCTTACGGGGTGCCTGTCGGCACCAAAACCAGGGTCCCTGCATGCGGTGGCAGGGGCCCTGTTTTGCCTTTCACGAAGAACACCCACCATCCATCCAGAAAACTCCCAGACTCTGGGAGCATCATGGGAGTATGAAGAAGAACGGCCCAGAGGCGAAGCTCCTTGTTGTTGATGACGAACCCAACATCCGCGAACTGCTGTCCACCTCCCTCCGGTTCGCAGGTTTCGAGGTCGTCTCCGCGGGCAACGGGCGCGATGCCCTGGCCGCCGCTGAACTCCACTCCCCCGACCTGGCCGTCCTGGACGTGATGCTTCCGGACATGGATGGCTTCACGGTCACGCGCCGGCTCCGTGCCTCCGGGAAGCACTTTCCCGTACTGTTCCTGACTGCCAAGGATGACACCGAGGACAAGGTCACCGGCCTCACTGTGGGCGGCGACGACTACGTCACCAAACCCTTCAGCCTGGACGAGGTGGTGGCGCGGATCCGCGCCGTCCTCCGCCGTACCCAGCCGCTGCTCGACGACGACGCCGTCATTCGCGTTGATGACCTGGAGCTCGACGACGACGCCCACGAAGTCCGGCGTGGCGGCACCGTCATCGAGCTCTCCCCCACAGAGTTCAAGCTCCTCCGCTACCTCATGTTGAACCCCAACCGGGTGCTCTCAAAGTCCCAGATCCTGGACCATGTCTGGGAGTACGACTTCAACGGGGACGCCTCCATCGTGGAGTCCTATATCTCCTATCTCCGCCGCAAGGTGGACATTGACCCGGAGGCGCCGGCCCTGATCCAGACCAAGCGCGGGGTGGGCTACGTGCTCCGGACGGCAGAGAAGCGCTGACCTTGCTGGAGCGGTGGAAATCGGCCTCCCTGAGGTCCCAGCTCGTCGCCATCATCATGGCGTTGCTGATCGTTGCGCTGACGGTGACCGGCGCGGGCACCCTGACGCTGCTCCATAGCTACCTCCAAGGCCAGGTGGATGACAAACTCAATGCCGCCGTCGAACTGGCCCACAGACAGCGGTCCTTCACACAATTGCAGGCACCCAATCCGGTACCCACCGACTACTCCCTGATTCTCTACACCCCGGGCGAGGATCCCTACCCGTTCGGCGGTGATGCCGTGAACCGCCCGGACATCAGCAACATCACCGCGGATCAAGCGCAGGATCTGGGAACCCGCCCCTACCAGGTCCGCGGCACCGACGGCCAGAACTGGCGGGTGGTGGCCGTGCCCGTCCTGAACAACGGACGCAGCGCCGTGGTTGTCATCGGCCTGCCGCTGCAGAGCGTGGACGACGTCCTCAAGCACGCCACGCTGGTGGTGACAGGCGTGGGACTGCTGACGCTCCTGCTCGCCTCACTGATTGCCAGCTGGACCGTGTCGCGGTCCTTCCGTCCACTGGCCCGGGTTGAGAAGACCGCTGCCGCCATCGCCGCCGGCGACCTGTCCCGGCGCGTGGAAGTCGAGAATCCCGGCACGGAGGTGGGCAGGCTGGCCAGTTCGCTGAACGCCATGTTGGCGCACATCGAAACGGCGTTTGCCGCCAGGACAGCCTCCGAGGGCCGGATGCGCCGCTTTGCAGCCGATGCCTCGCACGAACTCCGCACACCGCTGGTGACCATCCGGGGCTTCTCGGAGCTGTACCGCCATGGCGCCCTCGCTACGGATGCCGACGTCGCCACCGCGATGGGCCGCATCGAAAGTGAAGCCAAGCGGATGGGTTCCATGGTGGAAGACCTCCTGCTCCTGGCCCGCCTGGACGAACAGCGGCCCCTCCAGCAGAAGCCGGTTGACCTCCAGCTGATCGCCCATGACGCCGTGGTGGACACCCAGGCCAGTGACCGTACGCGCACCATTTCACTGGTTGGGCTCGACGGCGACAATGCGGCGCCCGCCCCCGTCCTCGGGGACGAAGCAAAACTGCGCCAGGTGGTAGGCAACCTGGTCGGTAACGCCCTGCGCTACACGCCGGACGGCAGCCCGATCGAGCTGGCGGTG
Organism: Pseudarthrobacter sp. CCNWLW217; assembly: GCF_037203985.1. Taxonomy (NCBI): domain Bacteria; kingdom Bacillati; phylum Actinomycetota; class Actinomycetes; order Micrococcales; family Micrococcaceae; genus Pseudarthrobacter; species Pseudarthrobacter sp. CCNWLW217. Next base: position 45,182 of record NZ_JBBCBT010000004.1, on the reverse strand, counting down.
GGCGTCAGGATGTCCGACGGCGGCCAGCCGGCCTCCGTGATCGAGGTCAGGGACCACGGCCCCGGGATTTCCGACGACGACGCCTCCAGGGTCTTCGAGCGCTTCTACCGCGCGGATACGTCGCGGACCAGAGACACGGGCGGCAGCGGTCTGGGGTTGGCCATCGTCGCGGCAATCGTCGGCTCACATGGCGGCAGCGTCAGGGTCCAGGCCACGGACGGCGGCGGCGCCACCCTGGTGGTCAGCCTGCCCACACGGGACGAGGACGAAGGACAGGACCCACAAGGCGAACCCGGCCAGGGACGGATTCGCGAAGTCCAGGACACCGGTGGGCAGGATCATGGCGACGGCGGAAGCGCCAACGACGGCCGCGTTATCCACATATAGCAACTGCCCGTGGCCCTGGCTGCGTCCGGCTCCATAGGCTCATGGCAGTGGTCCGGAGCCGCCGGACCGGACAGCCTGACTGTCCACCATCTGAAAGGCAGCAGCCATGAGCATCATTTCCGTTGACACCGAACTCCTCCAGCTCAAGTCCGCCAACGTCAAAGCGACAGTGGACCGGATCAGCGCCGACGTCCAGGCCATGAAGCGCGGCCTGGACGAGCTACAGTCCACCTGGCGGGGCTCGGCCGCCACCAACTTCCAGGCGCTGATATCGGAGTGGACCCTGACCCAGGGCAAGGTGGAGGCCTCGCTTGCGTCAATCAACCTTGCACTGGCCTCGGCCGCGGCCACCTATGCCCAAGCCGAGCAGGGCAACACCCAGCGTTTTAGCTGAGAACGGCGGCCGGACGTGGAGGCAACGCGCGGTGCCCGTAGAGGCCTCGCCGCCACGGCGATGCCTGCTTTCAGGCTTCGGGCGTTCCCTGATGGAAGCGGAGCCGCCAGCGGCCGTTGTCGAGGACCCACAAGGAGCTGCGGAGCGTTGTCCCTGAACGCGCGTAGCTGCGGTAGGTCAGCAGGACCGCGCCGGTTCCGATGCGGTCCGCGCCCAGTATTTCCAGCTCCGTCCGCTCACCGGGATCTTCCTCCAGCGCGAGCATCATCGCCTCGCGGGTCCACGCCCTCCCCGAGCTTCCAATCTCCATGAAGTCGGGATGCAGCAGGACACCCGTGCGGCCGATGTCGCCCCGAACGTCGGGGCCCAGCAGCTCCCGTTCGAGGGCCTCAACGATTTCCTCCGGCGACTTCCCGGGGGCGCCAGGGGTGGCCAGCGGATCTTCCTCCAGCTCGCTGAACAGATCTGGCTCGCTCAGCAGCTCCTGGTGATTGGACAAGGCAGCATTATTGGAACCAACAGATCCGCCTATACCCGCCGCCGCACCGGCCGCGGCAGGAGTCTTGGCGCCCACGTGGCCCGGCGCGCCGGCGAATCCCGGACCGGAGCGGGCAGCAACGCCCTGCTGGTATGCGGTGGCCGCGGCCCTGGCCCGTTCGTCAGCGGCCTCATTGAGGTCGTGGCCCGCATGCCCCTTGACCCATTCAAACGTGTACTTCCGCCCGGCAAGTTCCCGGTCCAATTCCTTGAACAGTTCAACGTTCAGGACTGGCTTTCCGTCCGCTTTCCGCCACCCCTTGCGCTTCCATCCAGGCATCCATTTGGTAATGGAGTTGATCACGTACTGGCTGTCGCATAAAACTCTCAGGTCTTCGTGGGGAACGTGGGCTGTGGCACGGAACAGGTCCAGCACGGCCATCAGCTCGCCCTGGTTATTGGTGCCGTGAGGCCACCCTCCGGCACGCCAGCAGTCGTCGTTCACGTACCATGCCCAGCCAGCCGGACCTGGATTTCCTAGAGCCGAACCGTCGGCCGCTGCAGTAATCGTCACGGAACCATCCTGCCAGACGACGCCGACATGGAATTCGGCGACTGCCGGGAAACCGCTTACCGAAAACTCTTGACGCTGAAGTCGATGCGGGGCAGAATCGGAAACCTGAGTGAGAAAACGCTTTCTCACTCGAGACTCTCCCACCGTCATGGACGCGGCAAGGGAACACAGGCGGGGTGGACCCCACCCTTCGAGGAAGGCACATCAATGAAGATTCAGGCCATCAGCCGTAGGAGATTCCAGCTCGGCGCAGTCGCCGTCGCGGTGTCGCTGCTCGCCACCGGCTGCGGCGCGCCCGCAGGATCCAGCAGCAACGACCAGGTCACCCTGCGTTTCGCCTGGTGGGGCAACGAGTACCTCAACGCCCAGACCGAAAAGGTCATCGACGCGTTCGAGGCTGAGCATCCCAACATCCAGATCGAATCCGAGCCCGGCGAATGGGCCAGCTATTGGGACAAACTGGCCACTAAGACCGCCGCCAACGATGCACCGGATGTCATCCAGATGGACCAGAAGTACATCGCCGAGTACGGCGGCCGCGGAGCACTGCTTGACCTGTCCAAGCAAAGCGGGGTCGACACCTCCAAGCTGGACAAGGAATCACTAGCTTCCGGCCAATACGACGACGCACAGTATGGCCTGAGCACCGGCAAGAATGCTTACGTCATCATGGCCAACACCAAGGTCTTCGAGGCAGCCAATGTCCCTTTACCCGACGACACCACGTGGACGTGGAGTGACTTCATGGACACTGCCGCGAAGCTCAGCGCGGCGGGTAACGGGAAGAGCTACGGTGCGGCCTATGGCAGCAACGAAGCAGACCTCATCATCTGGCTTCGGCAGCACGGCGAGAACCTCTACTCACAGGACGGAAAGCTGGATTTCGACACAGCCACCGCTGCTTCCTTCTGGGAGCGGCTTAAGGAACAGCGTGACTCGCAGGCAAGCCCGCCCGCCACCGTGGCCACCGAGGACTCCGGCGCAGGCTTGGAGGAGAGCCTGTTCGGCACCAACCGGGTCGGCATGGCGTGGTGGTGGACCAACCAGCTCGGCTCGCTGGAAACCACTACAGGCAGCAGCATCAAAATGCTCCGCGCCCCCAGCCTGGACGGTAAGTCCGCAGACAACGGCATGTACTACAAGCCCACGATGTTCTGGTCTGCGTCTTCTCGCTCCAAGCATCCTGAGGCGGCCGCAACCTTCATTAATTACCTGGCGAACAGCCCGGCTGCCGGTGCCATCCTCATGACTGACCGCGGCGTCCCCAGCAACTCTGAGATCGTCGAGAGCATCACGTCCACCCTCAAGCCCGCAGACACAACCGTTGTGGCCTTCCTGAAGGACATCGCGCCGGACATCGCCGACGCTCCACCCGTCCCGCCGGTGGGCGCGGGCAGCGTCCAGAACGTCATCAAGCGGTACACCGACGAGGTCCTGTACGACCGCCTGACTCCGCAGGCAGCAGCCGAAGCCTTCAAGAAAGAAGTCGAAGGAATGCTGGCAACGGCACGGAAGTAGCGGAGCCCGGCGGCTGCAGAGCCTGCCAAGATGCACAAATGCGGCCCCCTCCAAACGGAGGGGGCCGCATTGTTTGCGCGGAACGTATTCCGGGCGCTTGGAGACTAGAAGCCGCCCATGCCGCCCATGTCGTCGCCGCCACCCATGGCCGGAGCGTTCTTCTCCGGCTTGTCGGCCACGACAGCCTCAGTGGTGAGGAACAGGCCGGCGATGGAGGCCGCGTTCTGCAGGGCAGAGCGGGTCACCTTGACGGGGTCATTGATGCCGGCAGCAAGCAGGTCGACGTATTCGCCGGTTGCAGCGTTCAGGCCATGGCCTGCGGGCAGGCCGCGGACCTTGTCCACAACAACGCCCGGCTCAAGGCCGGCGTTGAAGGCAATCTGCTTCAGCGGGGCGTCGATGGCAACGCGGACGATGTTGGCGCCCGTTGCTTCGTCACCGGTCAGGTTCAGGTTCGCGAACGCCTTGGCGCCAGCCTGGATCAGTGCAACGCCACCACCGGCGACGATGCCTTCTTCAACGGCAGCCTTTGCATTGCGGACAGCGTCCTCAATGCGGTGCTTGCGTTCCTTGAGCTCAACCTCGGTTGCGGCACCGGCCTTGATGACTGCAACGCCGCCGGCCAGCTTGGCCAGGCGTTCCTGCAGCTTCTCGCGGTCGTAGTCGGAATCGGAGTTTTCGATCTCGGCGCGGATCTGGGAAACGCGGCCAGCGATCTGGTCGGCGTCGCCGGCACCTTCAACGATGGTGGTTTCGTCCTTGGTGACAACAACCTTGCGGGCGCGTCCCAGGAGTTCCAGGCCAGCGGTCTCGAGCTTGAGGCCAACTTCCTCGGCAATGACCTGGCCGCCGGTCAGAACGGCGATGTCGGCCAGCTGAGCCTTGCGGCGGTCGCCGAAGCCCGGAGCCTTGACGGCGACGGACTTGAAGGTGCCACGGATCTTGTTGACGATCAGGGTGGCCAGGGCCTCGCCCTCGATGTCCTCGGCAATGATCAGCAACGGCTTGTTGGACTGCATGACCTTTTCCAGGACAGCAACCAGTTCCTTGACGTTGGAGATCTTGGAGTTGACGATCAGGATGTACGGGTCCTCGAGGACCGTTTCCTGGCGATCGGTGTCGGTGACGAAGTACGCGGAGATGTAACCCTTGTCGAAGCGCATGCCTTCGGTGAGTTCAAGCTCCAGGCCGAAGGTGTTGGACTCCTCGACGGTGATAACACCTTCCTTGCCGACCTTATCCAGGGCCTCGGCAATGAGGGCACCAATTTCGTCGTCACCGGCAGAGATGGAAGCCGTGGCGGCGATCTCTTCCTTGGTTTCGATTTCCTTGGCCGAAGCGAGCAGCTCCACCGTGACGGCTTCTACAGCCTTCTCGATGCCGCGCTTGAGGGACAGCGGATCGGCGCCGGCCGCGACGTTGCGCAGGCCTTCCTTAACCAGTGCCTGGGCGAGCACGGTGGCCGTGGTGGTGCCGTCGCCAGCGACGTCATCAGTCTTCTTGGCAACTTCCTTGACCAGCTCGGCGCCGATCTTCTCATAAGGATCGTCCAGCTCGATCTCCTTGGCGATGGAAACACCATCGTTGGTGATCGTGGGGGCGCCCCACTTCTTTTCGAGGACGACGTTGCGTCCACGCGGGCCGAGGGTGACCTTAACGGCGTCGGCGAGGATGTTCAGGCCCCGCTCAAGGCCGCGGCGTGCCTCTTCATCAAATGCAATGATCTTGGCCATAACGGCAGTAGTCCTTTCGGGACAGACGTTAAGAATGAACCCACCGAAGTGCCCGCGACGGACGATCCTTCGCCCTCGGCCTCTGTACGCCTCAGGTTCCCGATCTCACTCCAGTAAGTATTTCTTTCGCTCCTCGACCGGCGCCTGGGCTTCGTAACCGGCCTGAGCCGGGCGTCGCTTTAGCAGTCGGTACGTAAGAGTGCTAAGTCAATAATTAGCACTCCATAGGTGAGAGTGCAAGCGAATAGTCCCGAAAACCAGTGCCTGCGGGGCCTCGTTTCGCTCCCGGCGATCAGCCTGCGGCCCGACCCGCGGATTCACGACCGCTGAGCTTTGCCCTGTTGTCAGCTCCGTACGTGAACACCATGAAGTTCGCAGAGGTGATGTCGCCGTTGGCGTCGAAGCCGATCGGACCGGATTGGCCGTCGTAGTTCGCGGCACCTGCGGTCTTCAGCGCTGACACGCAGTCCTTATAGGACTGGCAGGGTGCGGCCTTCGCCGGCTCCGCGCCGGGGGCCGCGCCTCCGGAGACAGCTATGAGGTGTGCGGCTATTGATCGGCCGGCGTCGTCATCGGCTGCCGCGGCCGCCAGGACAGCCAGCGTCACGGCGTCGTACGTCTCAGCGGCGAAAGAGGTGTCCTTCAACCCAGGATCGACCGCCAGCAGGCGAGCTTGGAAGTCCGCGGAGGGGAATACGCCGGGCACCACTGCCCGCGCGCCGTCGAGCGCTTTTGACCCCAACCCGGAACTATACTGGGCGAAAGCGCCGTCGCTGAGGATGACTTTACTGCCGGACAGTCCAGCGTTGTTCAGCTCAGCGATGGCCCCCTGGGCGCCATCCCGCGCAATGAGCACCACTGCATCCGGGGCCGCTTTCCGGGCAGCAGCTGCGGCCCGTTGGGCATCGCCGGGCTCGAATGCTGACGTGCTGGAGGTTTCCACGCCTGCGTCCTTGGCCGCACTGGCCACCGCTGCGGAAACATCCTTGCCGTAGCTGCTGTCCTGGTGGACGATCGCCAGGCTCTTCGCGCCCCCGTCTTTGGCGAGCTTCACAAGCACCGAAGCCTGGGCGACGTCGGCCGGTGCAGTCCGGAAGTAGTAGCCGCCGCTTTTGTACTTACTCAGCCCTGCCGCCGAATTGGCCGGTGAAATGAGCGGAATCTTCGCGGCGGAGAGAACGTCAATGGCAGCAGCCGCGTTGCTGGAATCAGTGGGTCCAATCACGACGTCGGCCTTGGCCGCGGCCAGCTCCTTGGCTTGCGCGCCGGAGTCGCCGGCGGCCCGGGGCAACAGTTCAATGGGCTTGCCCTTGTGCCCGCCGGTGGCGTTGATTTCCTGCACGGCCAGTTTTGCCGCGGCAAGCTGCGAGCCACTGAGGAAGTCACGCGTTCCGGTGCTGTCCAGGATCACGCCAACGCGCAGCGTTCCATCGCCGGAGGCTTCAACGGAGTCAAGCCGGGCATTTCCAGCAGCAGCCCCACACCCGGCCAGCCCAAGAAGGAGGGCCGCCGATGCGGAAACACGGACCAAGGAAGATCGGAAACTTACGGACTTCACTCTGCCGGCCGGACACTTTCTGCCTGCGGGCCCTTCTCGCCTTCGCCGACTTCAAGCTCCACCCGCTGCCCCTCATCGAGTGCGCGGTATCCCTCGCCTTGAATGGCGGACCAGTGGACAAAGACGTCGTCACCCGAGCCGTCCACCGTAATAAAGCCGTAGCCCTTTTCAGCGTTGAACCACTTCACGGTTCCCAGTGCCATGATGCCCACTCTTTCAGTAGCGTCCGTAAGGCCCACGCCACTGTGTGCCGCTCGTTACGGACCGAAGCCTGAAATCACTCTAGCCAATGGTCCCCGGACGAGCCGAGGCACAGGGCCGCGTCGGTGTTCAATAGTTATTCAGGTGTAACCCGTTTACTGGAAGCCCGGCCCCAGCACAACCACCAGCGGAACCTGGAAGTCGGCGCTGTCGACCATCGTTGGAATGTTCAGGAGTTCGGAGAGGGCCTCCGCGTTGGCCCTTTGTGCCGGACCAGCATAAAAAATTACCGACGTCTGCTGGGGTGCGCCACCCCAGTTTCCTACCTGGCCGAGGGTCCAACCGTCCGCCTGGACGGTGGCGCTGACCCTGCCAGCCAGGCCGGCTGTTCCGGCGGCGTTGTAGACCGCCAGGCCCTGGGTCTTGTTCACGGCGGCCTGGGAGGCCGCGGCGGAGGGTGTGGGGCTCGGCTCAGGTTCGCCACTCGGTGAGGGCTCGGCACTGGCAGTGGGCTCTGCAGTTGCGGAAGGTTCAGCGCTGGCAGAGGAAGAGGCAGCCTCAGAGGGGGCAGATGACTCCACGCTGGTGGACGCCTGGCTGCCGGCTTGGGTGAATCCCAGCTGAGGCAGGATCAGGAAGGAGACCAGGCCGACCGCAAGTGCCACAACGCCCACGGCGAGCATGGGCCATAGCCGCGGCCTGGACGGTGCCGAAGCTGAACGGTGGACACCCTGGCGGGAGGCAGCCTCCGGAACTTTGTCGAATTCATCCCGAGCGTATCTGGTCATAGTGGAGAGACATCCTTGTTGATTGTTGCTGATGGCTCAGCACGAGCGAAGTTACGCGTCCGAACCCAGGCGACGTGCGGTGCGTGCCCGTTGTCGCGACGTACGTAGTCTACGCAATCGCTTGACGAGCATGGGATCGTGCGCGAGCGCATCCTCGGAGTCGATCAGCGCGTTGAGCAGTTGGTAGTAGTGCGTAGCTGACAGGTCGAAGAGTTCCCTGATGGCCTGTTCCTTGGCACCGGCGTACTTCCACCACTGCCGCTCAAGGGCGAGCATCTGTTGCTCCCGCTCGCCGAGCGGCGAGTCCCGGAGCGAAAAGTCAGCCAGCAGGGAGCCACGCTCGCCAGGCTCTGCCAGGTGTTCCCGGGCTGGTTCCGCCACGGCATACTCCTTCGCTGGATAAGGTTAAAAGTCTCACCCCCATGTTACGGACGAATAACAGCGTTGTCATTTACGCCGCAACGGGCTGGCAGTGGATGAACGGGAGTACTGAGAGAATGGGGGCGTGTTTGATTCGGAACCCCTGTTCGAGCTGGAGCCGGAAGCGGCGGAGCCCGTCGGTTATGCCGAGATGGCTGTATTGCCACTGGACGAACTGATGGCCGCCGACTGGGCCGCCGCCCTGGCCGGGGTGGAAGATGACCTGCGTGCCGTACTGAGGTTCCTCGCTGACGACGTCGCGGCCGGGCACCAGGTGCTGCCGTCGCCGTCGAATGTCCTCCGCGCGTTCCGGCAGCCGCTGGCGGACGTCAAGGTACTGATCCTTGGGCAGGACCCGTACCCAACCCCGGGGCACGCCGTCGGCCTGTCCTTCGCTGTGGCCCCGCAGACCCGACCCATTCCGCGCAGCCTGGCAAACATCTACAAGGAGCTCGAGGCCGATGTGGGAGTACCGGCGCGCGTGCACGGCGACCTCAGCGCTTGGGCGGACCAGGGCGTGCTGCTCCTGAACCGGGTCATGAGCGTGCGTGCCGGAGCCGCGGGTTCCCACCGCGGAAAGGGCTGGGAGAAAATCACGACGGCGGCAGTCACCGCGGTGGCCGGGCGACGGAAGGCTGACGGCAGCGCATTTCCGCTGGTGGCTGTGCTGTGGGGCAAGGACGCGGAGGCAGTCCGGCCCCTTTTGTCCGGCGCCGCGGTAGTGTCCAGCGCGCACCCGAGCCCATTGTCGGCGTCGCGCGGTTTCTTCGGTTCCCGGCCGTTCAGCCAAGCCAATGCGCTGCTGAACGAGCAAGGAAGCCCTGGCGTAACCTGGGAACTCCCACCACTCCCTTAGCTTAGGCTTGCCTTATGAGCACCGTTCCCGCTGCCACCAGCGCCACCAAAAAGTCGCGTCCCCAAATCAACCTCACCGTGGTCCGCCGCGAGCAGCTTTCGCCGCACATGGTCAGGATCGTTGCCGGCGGCGACGGCTTCGCCGACTACGTCAACAACGATTTTGTAGACCGCTACGTGAAGATCGTGTTCCCCCAGGCAGGCGTTGACTACGCCCAGCCGCTGGACCTGTGGACCATCCGCGAGACCATGCCCCGTGAGCAGTGGCCCTTCACCCGGACCTACACCGTCAGGTGGGTGGACTCCGTGGCACAGGAGTTGGCCATCGACTTTGTGATCCACGGCGACGAAGGACTGGCCGGCCCGTGGGCGGCCTCCGCCCGGCCCGGCGACCCGCTGACCTTTACCGGTCCCGGCGGCGCCTACAACCCGGCGCCCGACGCCGACTGGTACCTTTTCGCCGGCGATGAAGCCGCCCTGCCCGCCATCGCTGCCTCCTTGGAAGCCCTGCCAACGGAGGCACAGGGCGTGGCTTTCCTCGAGGTTGACTCCGACGCCGATATCCAGCCCGTCACAGCCCCTGCCGGTGTCAAGATCACGTGGCTCCGGCGCAACGGCGCACCGGCCGGCACCGGCGACCTGCTGGTGTCGGCAGTCGCGAACGCCGACTGGCCCGCCGTCGGCAAGGTCGACGTCTTTGCCCATGGCGAGCGCGGCTACATGAAGGGCCTGCGCGAGGTGTTCTTTGTCCAGCAGGGCCTGGACCGCAAGCAGGTTTCGCTGTCCGGTTACTGGGCCGCGGGCCGGGTCGAAGATGACTTCCAGGCCGAGAAGAAACTGCCCATCGGGCAGATTTAGCCCCGTTAGCGGCGGCGGGCGCGCCTGCGCTCGTTGCTGGCCAGGCTCCGCGTCAACGGCCTGGCCAGGGTGTCGCCCAGGACGATCCCGCCCGCAGCGCCGAGCACGATGGCGCCGGCGTTCAGCATCCCCCCTGCGCCCAGGAGGATCTCGGATTCCTCGATGGACAGGACATACATGGACCGGAAGATCGTCAGGCCCGGCAGCAGGATCAGCGCCGCCGGCACGGCGACCACCAGCTGGGGCGCACCCATCTTCAATGCCACCACCCGGGCCAGCAGACCGATCACCACGGCGGACAACGCCGGCGAGAACCGGTCGCTGATCCCCAGCGAGCTGGCGCCGAGAAGCACCAGGTACCCGGCGACGCCCACGGCAGCGGTGGGCAGGAGCAGCTTCCACGCCGTCTGTTCGGTGACCCCGATGGCCATGACAGCCAAGGCCGTGAGGACCACCAGCACCCACAGGTCGTAGGCGGGGCTGAATGTTTCCGTGACGTCGATTTCCTGCATCCCCGTCATGGAACCGACCACCAACGCGACGGCAATGCCTGCCACGAGGGCGCCGAAGATCAGGACTGTGGACAGGAACCTTCCGGCGGCCGTCACCGGGAAGCCGTTAATCGCGTCCTGCACCGAGGACACCAGGCGGCCCGTGGGCAGCAGGAGCAGGATACCGCCCACCACCACGATGGCCGGCGCGGTGGTGAGGTTGAACTGCCACAGCAGCAGTGCCATGAAAGTCACCACAAACGAACACGTCGCGGTAGTGAAGAAGTCAGGTACTCGCCAACGGCCCAGCTGGCGCGACAGCAGGCTCACGCCGATGTTGACCACAAAGGCGATGGCTGAGGACACGGGACCGCCACCCAGTACGCCAACGAATGCTGCCGCGAAGACGCCGAAGGCCACGGTCACCATCCAACGTGGGAAGGGCTTGGGGCTGGTGATGGCCTCATCGAGCCGGCGGATTGCCTCGTCCCGGCCCACTCCCCCGGCCACGATGTCCGTAACGAGCTGATGGACCTTGGCCAGCCCGGCGTAGTTGTTGGTCCAGGACCGCACAACGCGCAACAGGGCTATGGGCGTCTGGTCCTTGGGCGCGTAGTTGATCCCGACCGACTGGTTGGTGATGTCCACTTCGATGTTCTTCAGCCCCAGGGCTGCCGTCACGGCGATGATGCTCGTCTCGACTTCCAATGCGCCGGCGCCATAACGGAACATGGTTTCGGCCAGGTGCAGGGCAAAGTCCAGGGTCTTGCGGGCGGAAGTGTCCACGCCTCCCACTTGGATCATGGGGTTGGCGTACGGGCTGCCTGCGAGCCTGTCCACGATACTCAGCGGCGCCGTCGGTGGGTTCTCCCCTTGGACCAGGCGCCGCAGCATCCGCTTTGCCGCGGCGTTCTGCCGGACCTGGGAGGGGGAAAGTGGCTCAGTCTTCGGCAGGCCGTCAGTGTGAGGCCTGTTCCGGGGATCCCCGGGTCGATCTGTCACGCTGGTCCTCTTCCGGGGGTGCTTATCGTGGTCTTTATGCGGTGTTTTCGGCGGGGGCTGGTTCTTCGCCGGAAGCCTGGCGTTTCAGCGGGAGCCTGCTCAACAGCGTGCGGGCAGCTGCCACCGCGGCCCGGGCGATCCTGTTGGCTTGGAAAACCACGGGCCGCACCGGCATCACGAAATCGCCCAGCAGCTGGACCACCTCACCGCCGAAACCCTTCTTGAAGGCGTAGCCGCCGTGGCCTTCCTCGTCCTGTCCCTGGATGCCGAAGGTGCCGTAGAAGTTGTAGCGGCTGTAGCCTTTTTCCAGCGCATGGAGCATCATGCCCCAGTAAAGGGAGGTGGCCCCGTTGAAGTAGATATAGTCCTGTTTGGTGCCGCCGATGACGCACACCAGCTCGTCGCCGAAGCAGACGAAGTGGATGGCCGCCACCGTTGCCACGCCAACGGAATCCGGGAACCGCTCAATGTCCTTGAGGCTGCGCTCATAGCTGTCGACGAGGTCCTGCACCACCTTGAGGCGGTTGGCCTTCTTCTTGCTGCCGGTCTCTTCGACCTCCCGGCGGAGTTCGGCCGCCGCAGCGGTCTCGGCTTCAAGGCGTTCGGTGATGGATTTGCGGTACGCGGGGATGTCGATCTTGGCCATCATGAGCTTGGTGAACTCGGACGAAGTGGTCCGCAGCAGCTGCTCGTAGTATTCGCGTTCGCGGTAGATGAAGCCCTTTTCGTCGCCGGCCGTGCTCAGGGCGTCGTAGAACTCGTCCAGGGTTTCCAGGGTGGCCTGTTCCAGGAAGACGCCGTTCTTTTCGGCCTTCCGGATGGCTTTGCGCGTGCGGTAGCTGGTGCCCATGATGAGCTCTTCGGCGTCCGTGACGCCGTCGAGGGTCTTAATGAACATCCAGTTCACGTTGGCGAAGTTCATGTCCGAGCCCTGGTGGGCAAATCCGAGCCGCGCAAGCTCTGCTACCAGCGGGCGGTTGTCCGTGATCTCTGGGTGTTCGGCCCCGTCCTCATCGCGTGCGATAAAGGGAAGGTTCGGGGAGATCCGCAGCTCAGCGGCTTTGCGTTCCGCTGCCCTGGTTTTCAGGAGTTCGACGACGTCACGCACCAGGGCGGAGTCCGTGTAGTCCATCAGCGGCCCCTTGGCGCACTCGCACACTGTGTACCCGAAGCGGTTGGTGGTGTAGTTCAGTTTGCCGGCGGCCACCAGTTCGCCATCACGACGGACTCCGAACAGCTCCACTGCCTGCCCGCGGGCGCGCTGGAACCGGGCGAAGTCGGCGGACTGGATGAAGTTGTTCTGCGGGTGGCTGACTGAAAAGGCCTCGAAGTCGGCGTCGCTGAGGATAGCGAACTCGAGCTCGGTCGCGGCCTTGGTTGAATTCACGGGAAAGTTCCTCACCTGTGGATGTGCTGCCGAATGGTGGCAGCGCTGAGATGTTGTGGACGGTGGAGTGTGGCGGCGGCTCAGTAGAACTGGTTGCCGGTACACATGGTTTCGAGGCGCCGGAAAACACGCTCGGCACCCTTGACCCAGAGCCGGTGCCGGACGGGTGCGAGGACGAAGTCGTAGCAGCCCACAAAATCCGTGACTGTTTTGCTGAAGCTGGTTTTGAACATGCCCATGCCGTAAAGGTTGTGGGACTTGTCCTTGATCCTGTCCGCGGGCGGGGTGCCGCAGAAGTCGTACTCGGCGCAGCCGAGCTCCTTCATCCTGCGGATCGCGGCCCACTGGACCAGGTGCGAATCACCGTACTGCTTCCGGTTCTGGGTGGACCCGCCGTCTTTGTACGTCGCCTTTGCCCCATAGTTGATCACAAAGGCGCCCACGCTCGGTTTCCCGTCCTCGTAGGCGAAGAAGAAGCTGCCTTGGCCACGGTCACAGAACTCGTCCCAGAACCGGGCGTAGTACTCATAACTGCGAAGGGGCATGGACCCTTTGGCTTTGACGGTGTTGGCCATCAGGTCATAGAGGGCGCGGTAGGTCTCCGGGCCCTGCTCCCGCTGGACCACTTCACAGCCCTCGCGCTCTGCCCGGCGGATGGCGTTGCGGGCACGTGAGGAAATGGACCGGAACACCTCGTTTTCCGGCGCGGAGATGTCCAGCAGGGCTGTGGAGTCGTTCGACTGGATGTTGGGGGCCTTCACCAGGCCGGCGGAAGCCAGCTCAGCCCGGGCTTCCGGTGAGGCGACGATGTCCGGCTCCACTTTGATGGCGAAAACGTTCAGCTTCCGTGCTTTCACAAATTCGGCACAGGCGGCCAAGGCCGGTTTGAGGTCCTCCGCGGCCCGGACGTCGGGCCCTTTGATGAGGTACCAGAGACGGCCCAGCACCGGGAATTTCTTCTCCAGGACCAGGTTGTAGCTGGCGGTTCCGCTGTTCTCCAGGACCAGGAAGCGGACAGCCCAACCGTTGCCGTTCTTCACCGAAGCGTAGGCCGCAGACTGCAGCATATTGCCGCCGTTCGGGTTCGCAGTGACGTGCTTGTCCCAGTTCTCAATTTCCTCGCCTGTGGCAAAGCGGGCGGTGAATTCTCGCAAGGGGGCGTGTCCTGTCTGTTGGTCTTGTGCGCGGTTCTGTACGTGTGGCTGCGGGCAGACATGTAGCCACAAGTCTAAAGCCTGAACCGGTACGGGCTTTTCCGCGGGCCCGTGGCCGCCTTGACTCGGGCTCCACGCTTCGTAAGGGTTGACGCATGGAGCCGCACCCTGAAGAGTCCACGCCCCGCTCCGGCAACCCCGCAGGAAACTACGGACCGGGCACACAGATTGTGGCACTCGCCATCTTCCTGGGAGCCTCGGCACTGGTGGCATGGCTGGGGGCCTTTGCCACCGTAAACAACGTCAACGGCTGGTACGTCACCGCCGACAAAGCTCCGTGGACGCCGGCCAATGGGGTTTTCGGTCCGGTCTGGACGTTGCTGTACACGGCCATGGCCGTGGCCGCCTGGCTGGTGTGGCGCCGCCGTTTGCCGGAGTCGAGGCCGGCGCTGGTCACCTACGGTATCCAACTGATCCTCAACCTGCTGTGGACCCCGGTATTCTTTGGCCTCTACCCTGTGCTGGGCACCACTGCCCTGTGGCTGGCGTTCGCGATCATCCTTGCCTTGATCGTTGCTGTGGCTTTCACGGTGCTCCGGTTCGGACCCATCAGCACGGCAGCAGGACTACTCCTGCTGCCTTACATCACCTGGATCGTGTTTGCGTCATCCCTGAATCTCTGGGCGGCGCTGCATAACTAGCATTCAACAACGTTGACGGCCAGGCCGCCCATCGCGGTCTCCTTGTACTTGGAGCTCATGTCCTTGCCGGTTTCGCGCATGGTCACGATGACTTCGTCGAGGGACACGCGGTGCGAGCCGTCACCCCAGAGCGCCATCTTCGCCGCGTTGATGGCCTTGGCAGCAGCGATGGCGTTGCGTTCGATGCACGGCACCTGGACGAGCCCTCCGATGGGGTCGCAGGTCAGGCCCAGGTTGTGTTCCATGGCGATCTCCGCGGCGTTCTCCACCTGCTGCGGTGTCCCGCCCATCACTTCGGCCAGGCCTGCGGCGGCCATGGACGACGCCGACCCCACCTCGCCCTGGCACCCCACCTCGGCGCCGGAAATGGACGCCTGTTCCTTGTACAGCACCCCTATGGCGCCGGCCGTGAGCAGGAACTTCACCACGACGTCGTCGCGGTCTTCCTGCGTGGCGTTCTCCATCCCTGGGGCGAAGTGCAGCGCGTAGTACAGGACAGCCGGGATGATGCCGGCGGCACCATTGGTCGGGGCGGTGACCACCCGCCCGCCGGAGGCGTTCTCCTCGTTGACGGCAAGGGCGATCAGGTTTACCCATTCCTGCCAGTACTTGGGGTCCCGGTAGTCGGGATCGTGGTCCCGGCTTTCCTTCAGGAGACGTTCGTGCCAGTCGGGGGCCCGACGGCGGACCTTCAGTCCGCCGGGCAGCAGCCCTTCGCGCTTGAGGCTGGTTTCCACGCAACCTTCCATCACCGAATAGATGTGCAGGAGCCCTGCGCGGATCTCCTGCTCGGACCGGGAGGCGCGTTCGTTGACGAACATGACCTCACCGATGGACAGGCCCTTGGACTGGCAGCGGCCCAGCAGTTCGGCCGCTGTCCGGAACGGAAGCGGAAGTTCCTTCCTGGACTCGTCCAGTTCCTTCAGCGCGGCGTCCTCCTCGCCCTCGCGGACGATAAAGCCGCCGCCCACTGAGAAAAAAGTGGCGCTGTGGAGGATTTCGCCGTCAGAGTCCGAAACGGTGAAGGTCATGCCGTTCGTGTGCCGCGGCAGGATGGTCAGCGGGCGCAGGACCATGTCCTTCACGCCGTAGGGCAGGGGAACACCGTTCCCAGCGCCAGCGCCGGCCAACTGAAGCGTCCCCGTCTCAGCGATCGCAGCCAGCCGCTCCTCCACCTCGTCAGGCAGGATCTTCTCGGGATGGAAGCCTTCCAAGCCGAGAAGGATCGCCGTCATCGTCCCGTGCCCGTGGCCCGTCGCGGCGAGGGAGCCGTACAGGTCAACCCGCAGGCTCGCGACGTCCCCCAGCTTCCCTGAGGCCTGAAGCTCCTCTGCGAACACAGCAGCAGCCCGCATGGGGCCCACAGTGTGTGAACTGGAAGGTCCAATCCCGATCGAAAAAAGATCAAAGACACCAACAGCCATGGTCAGTTCCTAACTAGGTAAGTGGTGGGGTTGGGTGAGCATGTCGCCAGGGCGACGGGACCGCGAGCGTCGGAAGAGCCTGGCTTTTCGAAAGCGTGCGTCAAAGCGACGAAGGAGCAGCACGCGTGAAAAGTCCGGTCCGCCGGCGCGGACCCAGCCGCAACGAGGCACTCAGGCGAGGTTGGCGACCGCGGGGTAGAGCGGGTGGGCTGCCGCGAGGGCCTCTACGCGGTGACGCAGGCCCGTAAGGTCCGAGCCGGCGTCGGCCTTCAGAGCCTCGGCGATGATGTCCGCGACCTCACGGAAGGCGGCTTCGCCAAAGCCGCGGGTGGCCAGCGCCGGGGTGCCGATGCGCAGCCCGGAGGTGACCATCGGCGGGCGGGGGTCGAACGGCACGGCGTTGCGGTTGACCGTGATGTCGATCTCCGCGAGCCGGTCCTCGGCCTGGTGGCCGTCAAGTTCGCAGTTGCGCAGGTCCACCAGGACCAGGTGCACGTCGGTGCCGCCGGAGATCACGTTGATGCCCTTGGCGGTGACGTCTGGCTGGACCAGGCGGTCGGCCAGGATCCGGGCACCGGCCAGGACGCGTTCCTGCCGTTCCTTGAATTCGGCGGACGCGGCGATCTTGAAGGCCACGGCTTTTCCTGCGATGACGTGCTCCAGCGGCCCGCCCTGCTGGCCCGGGAAAACAGCCGAGTTGATCTTCTTGGCGATCGCGGCGTCGTTGGTCAGGATGATGCCGCCGCGCGGACCGGCGAGGGTCTTGTGCGTGGTGGAGGTGGTGACGTGGGCGTGCGGCACCGGTGAGGGGTGCAGCCCGGCGGCCACGAGCCCTGCGAAGTGCGCCATGTCCACCATCAGGTAGGCGCCCACGGAATCGGCGATCCGGCGGAACTCTGCGAAGTCCAGCTGCCGGGCGTATGCGGACCAGCCGGCGACGATCAGCTGCGGCTTGTGCTCCTGCGCCAGGCGCTCCACCTCGGCCATGTCGATCCGGTGGTCCTCCTCGCGGACCTGGTATGGGATCACGTTGTACAGGCGGCCGGAGAAGTTGATCTTCATGCCGTGGGTCAGGTGGCCACCGTGAGCAAGGTTCAGGCCCATGATGGTGTCGCCCGGCTTGATCAGCGCGTGCATCACCGAGGCATTCGCCTGTGCGCCGGAGTGCGGCTGCACGTTGGCGAACTCCGCGCCAAAGAGGGCCTTAACCCTGTCGATAGCCAACTGCTCGATCACATCGACGTGCTCGCAGCCGCCGTAGTAGCGCTTGCCGGGGTAGCCTTCGGCGTACTTGTTGGTCAGGACCGAGCCCTGTGCCTGCATCACTGCCACGGCAGTGTGGTTCTCCGAGGCGATCATTTCCAGGCCGTCGCGCTGGCGGCCCAGTTCGTCGTCGATCTTGGCCGCGATCTCCGGGTCCAGGACGGACAGGTCCGCGTCCAGTGACGGGGAAACGACCTGCGTAAACTCCGCGGTTTCTGACGTTGCCGGGCTCACAGCTCGCCGCCGTTCTTGGACGCGTAGTCCTGTGCGGAGAGCAGCGGGCCGTCAGACTCGGCGGCCACCTTGAACAGCCAGCCGGCGCCGTACGGGTCGCTGTTGATCAGTGCGGGATCTTCGACGACGGCCGGGTTGGTTTCCGTGACCTCGCCCGTCACCGGGGAGTAGAGGTCGGAGACGGACTTGGTGGATTCCACCTCGCCGCAGGTCTCTCCCGCGGTCACGGTCGAGCCGACCTCGGGCAGGTCCACGTACACAATGTCACCAAGGGCGTCCGTGGCCACGGCGGAGATGCCGATGGACACGAGGTTCCCGTTCTCGCGGGCAACCCACTCGTGCTCGTCGGAGTACTGCAGTTCTGCGGCAACTTTAGCCATGTGTTATTTCCTTAGTTTGGTATTTGAAAACTGAGAGAGCGTCGGGTGGCGCGGGATTACTTTTGGCGCTTGTAGAACGGCAGTGCCACGACTTCGAAGGGCTCGGTCTTGCCTCGGAGGTCGATGTCCAGGGCAGTGCCGGGCTCCATGAAAGCGACGTCGACGTAGGCCAGGGCCACCGGGTAGCCCAGGCTGGGCGAGGGCTGGCCGGAGGTGACTTCGCCAACCACGGCGCCGTCCTTGAGGACTGGGTAATGTCCGCGGCCGGCCCGGCGCCCGAGTCCCTTAAGGCCAACCAGCCTCCGGCCGGTGGTAACTCCGGCACCGGCTTCTTTCTTGGCGGCGAGCGCCGCCTTACCCACGAAGTCGCCTTCCTTGGACAGCGCGACCACGGGTCCCAGGCCGGCGGCGAACGGGTCGCCCTCCAGGGAGAGTTCGTTGCCATAGAGCGGCATGCCAGCTTCGAGGCGGAGCGAGTCGCGGGAGGCGAGGCCTGCAGGCACGAGTTCCCCTTCGTCCGCGATGGCGACGATGGCCTGCCAGAGCGCGGCGGCGTCCTCGTTGGCCACGAAGATCTCGAAGCCGTCCTCGCCGGTGTAGCCGGTGCGGGCCAGCAGCAGCTCCTGGCCGGCGCCTGCCACCAGGATCGGGACCTCGACGGCGGCGTAGTACTTGAGGTCCGTGACCAGGCTGTGCTGGGCGGCAGGGACCAGACGCAGCAGGAGTTCCTCCGCTTTAGGTCCCTGGACGGCGATCAGGGACGTCTCGTCGGAGACATCGTCCACCACAACGTCGAAGCCGGCAGCGCGCTCGGCCAGCGCAGCTGCCACAGTCTTGGCGTTGCCGGCGTTGGGGACCACCAGGAAGCGGTCTGTGCCGTCTTCTGCGGCAGGACGGCGGTACGTGATGAGGTCATCGATGATTCCGCCGTCCTCGTTGCAGATCAGCGAGTACTTGGCCTTACCCACGGCCATGGCGGAGATCTTGCCCACCAGCGCGTAGTCCAGGAACGCTGCGGCATCGGGGCCAGTGACCCAGACTTCGCCCATGTGGGAGAGGTCGAAGATGCCTGCCACCTTGCGGACGGCGTGGTGCTCGGCCAGTTCGGAGCTGTACTTGAGCGGCATCTGCCAGCCACCGAAGTCGGTGAAGGAGGCGCCGAGTTTCTTGTGCTCTTCGTAGAGCGCGGTGTAGTTCTCAGTCATCGTGGAGTCCTTAGTTTTCAAACTCGGAAAGCGGCGGGCAGGAGCAGATCAGGTTCCGGTCGCCGGCGGCTCCGTCGATGCGGCCCACGGGCGGGAAGTACTTGTCCTGCTTGAGCGAGGCCACCGGGAACACGGCCTGTTCGCGCGGGTAGGCACGGTCCCAGTCGGTGCTGATGACGGCGGCAGCCGTGTGCGGGGAGTTGCGCAGCGGGCTGTCGTTGACGGTGAAGTCGCCGTGGGCCACCTGGTCGATTTCGGCCCGGATGGCGATCATCGCCGTGATGAAGCGGTCGATCTCGTGCAGGTCCTCGGACTCGGTGGGCTCCACCATGAGTGTCCCGGCCACGGGGAATGCCAGGGTGGGGGCGTGGAACCCGTAGTCGATCAGGCGCTTGGCCACGTCCTCGGCCGTGACGCCGGTCTTGGCGGTCAGCTCACGCAGGTCAAGGATGCACTCATGCGCCACCAGTCCGCCTTCGCCCGTGTACAGCACCGGGAAGAAGTCGTTCAGGCGGGCCGCGATGTAGTTGGCCGCGAGCAGTGCCGACTTGGTGGCCTCGGTCAGGCCAGCACCGCCCATGAGCTTCACGTAGGCCCAGGAAATCGGCAGGACACCTGCGGAGCCGAAGCGGGAGGCTGAGATCGGGACGTCGTCGCCTTCGGTCCAGGTGGCAGCGTTGCCCGGCATGAACGGTGCCAGGTGTGCTTTTGCGGCGACCGGGCCCACACCGGGTCCGCCGCCGCCGTGCGGGATGCAGAAGGTTTTGTGGAGGTTCAGGTGCGAGACGTCGCCGCCGAATTTGCCGGGCTGGGCCAGGCCCACCAGGGCGTTCAGGTTGGCACCGTCGATGTACACCTGGCCGCCTGCGGCGTGGATGGCGTCGCAGACTTCGCGGACGTCGGCGTCGTAGACACCGTGCGTCGACGGGTAGGTGATCATGATGCAGGACAGTGCGTCCTTGTGGGCCTCGATCTTGGCGTAGAGGTCGGTGTGGTCGATGGTGCCGTCGGCGGCGGTGGCCACCACAACCACCTTCATGCCGGCCAGGACGGCCGAGGCCGCGTTGGTGCCGTGCGCCGAAGCTGGGATCAGGCAGATGTTGCGCTGTTCGTCCCCGCGGGAGCGGTGGTAGCCGCGGATAGCCAGCAGGCCGGCGAGCTCGCCCTGGGAACCGGCGTTGGGCTGGATGGATACTTGGTCGTAGCCGGTGATCTCGGTCAGCTGGGACTCGAGGTCCGCGATCAGTTCCCGCCAGCCTTCGGTCTGGGAGTCGGGCGCGAACGGGTGGATGGAGGCGAATTCCGGCCACGAGATCGCTTCCATCTCGGCGGTGGCGTTCAGCTTCATGGTGCAGGAGCCCAGCGGGATCATGGTGCGGTCCAGCGCGAGGTCCCGGTCCGAAAGCTTGCGGATGTAGCGCAGCAGCTGGGTCTCGGAACGGTGGGTGCTGAACACGGGGTGCTGGAGGTAGTCGGAGGAACGCTCGACGGCGGCATCCAGCTCGAACGCAGGGTCGGTGCCAGCGGCCGCGTCAACAGCCTCGGCACCAAAGGCGGCCAGTACGTCATCGACGATTGCCGGCGTCGTGGTTTCATCGGTGGAGAAGCCAACAGTGTTGGCATCGATGCTGCGCAGGTTGATGCCCTTGGCTTCGGCGGCGGCGACGATCGCGGCGGCCTTGCCCGGTACCGAAACGGTGACAGTGTCGAAGAAGCTGGTGTGGAGCACGTCCAGGCCGGCGGCTTTCAGGGACGCTGCGAGGGTCTTCGCGTGGTGGTGGGCGGCCTGCGCGATCGCCTTCAGGCCGTCCGGACCGTGGTACACGGCGTACATGGAGGCCACGATGGCCAGCAGTGCCTGCGCGGTGCAGATGTTGGACGTGGCCTTTTCGCGGCGGATGTGCTGCTCACGGGTCTGCAGCGCCAGGCGGTAGGCCGGCACGCCGGCGTTGTCCTTGGAGACCCCAACGAGGCGGCCCGGCATGGAGCGCTCGAGGCCCTTCTGCACTGCCATGTAGGCGGCGTGCGGGCCGCCGTAGAACAGCGGGACGCCGAAGCGCTGGGCAGAGCCGACGGCGATGTCGGCACCCTGCTCGCCGGGAGGCGTGATGAGGGTCAGTGCCAGCAGGTCCGCGGCCACGGTCACCAGGGCACCGCGGGACTTGGCGTCGGCGATCACGGCGGAGTGGTCGAAGACACGGCCGGAAACACCTGGCTGCTGCAGCACCACACCGTTGACGACGCCGTCGGGCAGGCCCTTGGAAAGGTCAGCGACCTCCACCTCGAAGCCCAGTGCCTCAGCACGCCCCTTTACGATGGCGATGGTCTGCGGCAGGCAGTCGGCGTCCAGGACGGTCTTGCCATCGCGGGCGTCCTTGTTCTTGTTGGCCCGGCGCATCATCAGCACGGCTTCAGCCACGGCGGTGGCTTCATCCAGCAGGGACGCGTTGGCGATGGGAAGGCCCACGAGGTCCTGGACCATGGTCTGGAAGTTCAGCAGCGCCTCAAGACGGCCCTGGGAGATCTCCGGCTGGTAGGGCGTGTACGCGGTGTACCAGGCCGGGCCCTCGAGGATATTGCGGCGGATCACCGGAGGCGTCACGGTGTCGTAGTAGCCCTGGCCGATCATCTGCACGGCGGTCTTGTTCTTGGCGGCGATCCTGCGCAGCTCGGCGAGCGTCTCAACCTCGCTCAACGCTGCTGAGAGCTCCAGCGCGGAGTCCTGGCGGATGTCCTTCGGAACCGCGGTGTCTACCAGCGCATCGACGGTGTCGTAGCCGACGGCCTTAAGCATGGCGTCGACGTCAGCCTCACGGCGGGCACCGATGTGCCTGTCAACAAAGGGCGCAGAGGCTGAAGTAGCGGTAGCTGGGGCGGCGGAGGCCGGATAGACGGTCACAAGGAACTCCATAATTCAGGCGGCGAGGGTACGCCACATCGATTCGGGTTCCTCCCCGCTCTGTATTGGACCTGAGAGTTTCCGTGCGGTTCCGCTGCTGCGGAACAACACTTGCACCGTCGGTGAGCAGACCGGTCCGGGTGTTCCGGAACGAACCGGGACACCTCAGGCGGACAGCCTGCTACTTTCCAGAGTTGCCTCGCCGCGGCGGTACATGGGCCTGAGAGATTCCTGGGGAGGATTTGCTCCTACGGCGCCTGCTTGTACCTACTAGCAGAACTCTCCCGCCGCAGATCAAAGGCTTATTCATTTGGGATTGAGATTTGGCCGGTGACAGCCATCACCAATTGTCCTATGCCGCAGGCTTTCGGGCAAATGGTGACCGCATCACCGCCTTGGACCGGCCTGGCGCCACTCAGCCCCTCAGCCGCTCTACCGCTGCGAGGAGTTCGGCAACGTCACCCTGCCTGCCGTCTGCATTGCCGGACGGCCCGCTCTCCCACATGGCGTTGAAGTACAACCCGTCCCCCATGTACAGCACGGCCTTGGCCATCGCCTTGCCAACGTCCGCCCCGATCAACTCCAGCCACTGCTGCTGGATGGCGGCGAAACGACGGCGGGCCTCCTCGTGGGCTACCTCGGCCAGGCGGGTGGCGGCAACAAACGAACGGTCCATGGGGGTGTCCGACCAGAGTGAGGACCGGATGAAGTACGCCGCGGCACCCTCAGGCGCTGCCGCCATGGCCGTAAGGTCCTCACCGGCCAGGCGGTCCAGGCGCTCAAGGGTTGCGGTGATCAGCGTTTCCTTGTTCGGAAAGTGATACAGCAGGCCGCCCTTGGACACCCCGGCCTTTTTGGCAACTGCATCGAGGGTGGCAGCACGCTCCCCGACGTCGATGAGGAGTTCTTCAAAGGCGTCGAGGACGGCATCTCGCGCGACGGGTTTTCTGGCCATGGGTCCAATCATGCATCCTAAGGGTCCCTCATTTCTTAACTATACCGTCCAGACGGTACAGTTATCTGCATGACCACGTCCGCAACCTCCCGCCAGAACACCCGCAGCACGCCACCCACCACCGCATCAATACCCGCCGGCACTTCCGGGCAGTGGCGGGACTGGCTCGCTCTGGGGCTGCTCATGTTTCCGGTACTCCTGGTCGCCGTGGACAACACGGCGCTGACGTTTGCGCTGCCTGCCATCGCGAGGAGCCTGGAGACCTCAGGCGTCCAGCTGCTGTGGATTGTGGACGCCTATCCCCTCGTGCTTGCCGGGCTGCTGGTTGCCATGGGCAGCCTGGGTGACCGGATTGGACGCCGGCGGCTGCTGCTGGTCGGCAGTGTCGGTTTCGCGGCAGTCTCGGCGGCCACAGCATTCGCCCCGAGCCCCGAGTGGCTCATAGCCGGCAGGGCGGCGTTGGGATTCTTCGGGGCCATGCTGATGCCGTCCACCCTGTCCCTCATCCGCAATATCTTCCCGGACCCCAACCGGCGCCGGCTGGCCGTGGCCATCTGGGCGGCCGGCTTTTCCGGCGGCGCCGCGCTGGGGCCGATCTTCGGTGGCTGGCTGGTGGAGCAGTTCTGGTGGGGCGCCATCCTTTTGGTCGCCGTACCCATCATGCTGCCCCTCCTGGCCTTCGGTCCCGCCTTCATCCCGGAGTCCAAGGACCCACACCCCGGGCGGGTTGACGTGCCGAGCATCCTGCTTTCCCTGTTGGTGATGGTGCCCGTTGTTTATGGCATCAAAGAACTTGCCACTGAAGGCATAGGGACGCTTCCGCTGCTCGTCATAGGGTTTGGCCTTGCCATGGGATTCGTCTTTGTCCGCCGGCAACTGCGGCTGGCGAGCCCCCTCCTGGACATGTCCCTGTTCCGCAACAGGGTTTTCAGTACGGCCATCACGGCAAACGTCCTGGCGCTGTTTTCTTTCAACGGCTTTATCCTGTTCCTCGCCCAGCATCTGCAGTTACTGGAGGGCATGACGCCGTCCGCCTCCGGCGTGGCCATGATCCCGGCCCTCGTGGCAACGGTGGTGGCCGGACTGGTGGCAGTACCCCTGGTGCGGAAGGTCCGTCCGGGCTTTGTCGTGGCCGGTGGGCTGGCCCTGAGCGCAACCGGCCACGGGCTCGTGGCCTTCGGCAACCACAGCGCCGGCCCGGCCCTCCTGCTGGGAGCACTCCTCATCCTGGCACTGGGGGTGGGAACGGCCGAGACCATCTCGAACGACCTCATCCTGGGCGCTGTTCCCGCCGAGAAGTCAGGCGCCGCAGCCGCCATTTCCGAGACGGGCTACGAAGTGGGATCGCTGCTGGGAACGGCCGTCCTGGGCTCAATCCTGACTGCTTCGTACCAGCACAACCTGCTGGTACCCGCCGGTCTCGCAGCGGCCACATCCGGATCCGGCGCTCACCAGGCGGGCGAGACCCTGGCCGGTGCCATGGAGCTCGCGGGCACGTTGCCCGCACCGCTCGCGGAAGCACTCCGCGCCTCAGCGCGTGCGGCTTTCGATTCCGGGGTGCATATCACCGCGGGGATCGCGCTGGTCCTATTGGCAGGAGCTGCGGTGCTTGCCGCCGTCGTGCTTCACCGGGTTCCCAAGGCGCACTAGGCGAGCGCATTCCAGGAAGCCGGCAGGGCACAGCGTCATTCGCAACAAGAAAGCGCCCGGCTCCGGAGATGGCTCCGGAGCCGGGCGCTTTACTGCGCGTTATTCGCTATTTTGCGTCCGGTGCGGTGACGCTGGCGGAGGCCTTCATGGTCTCGGCATTCACCATCCACGCATACTGTTCCAGCTTGGCGATGAATTCATGCAGCAGGTCTGCGGTGGTGGGGTCTTCCTCATCCACTTCGTCGTGGACCTTGCGCATGGTCCCAACGGCGGCCTCAAGGGCGGCGACGATCCGCTCAATGGCATCCTTGGTGTTGATGAGGCCCGCCGGGAAAGTGGCCAGGCTGGTGCTCTTGGCCACTGTGGCGCTGCGGCCGTCCGGGAGGGCATGCAGGGCCCGCATCCTTTCGGCCATGTCATCGGCGAACTGGCGCGCGGCATCGACGATTTCGTCCAGCTGCAGGTGGAGGTCCCGGAAGTTGGTGCCAACGATGTTCCAGTGGGCCTGCTTGCCCTGGATGTGCAGTTCGATCAGGTCCGCGAGAACGGCCTGGAGGTTGTTGGTCAGGGTCGGTGAAGCTTTCATGAATCCTCCTCGATTGGTCCAGTGATCCTGACCGTATCAGCCGTGATGAGCCTACGGAGCAAAATTTCTCAGTGAGCTTACTATTCCGAACGAGGCGACATAAAAGAACGGGATTCATATAAGCCCTTGCGCGAAAGCCGGACGCCGTCCATACTAAATGAACGTCATTCATTTAGTGACGGTCGTCTCACTGGAAGTAAGCACATGATTGAAATTTCCTGCCTCGACTCGCCCGACTCCTTGGCCCGGACAGCGCCGTCCGAACGCCCTGCCCTCCGGGTCGGCGTCGTGCAGCACCGCTGGCATGCGGACACTGCCGTCCTGCAGGCCGAACTCGACGAGGGCATCGGCCGTGCCGCCAGGCTCGGTGCCACTGTAGTATTCCTGCCCGAACTCACCCTTTCCCGCTACCCCGCGGACACCCGCCCGGAGAACGACGTTCCCCGGCCCGGAGCCGTACAGCCACCGGCGGACCGGCCCCGGCCCTCCGACACCGCGGAAGACCTGCTCACCGGACCCACCTTCCGCTTCGCCGCGGACTCAGCCCGCCGCCACGGGGTCTCCGTCCACGCCTCGTTGTACCAGAAGGCAGACAACCCGGACGGCAGCGATGACGGGCTGGGCCTGAACACCGCCATCCTGGTTTCCCCGGAAGGTGAACTGCTGGCCCGCACGCACAAGCTGCACATCCCGGTCACCGCCGGCTACTACGAAGACAAGTTCTTCCGCCAAGGGCCCGCAGCGGCCGATGCCTACGAGGTCCACGCGCCGGCAGAACTGGGCGGCGCCCGGTTGGGCATGCCCACCTGCTGGGACGAATGGTTCCCCGAGGTAGCCCGGCTGTACTCCCTCGGCGGCGCCGAAATCGTGGTCTATCCCACCGCGATCGGCTCGGAACCGGACCACCCCGACTTCGACACCCAGCCGCTGTGGCAGCAGGTCATCGTGGGCAACGGCATCGCCAACGGGCTCTTTATGATCGCCCCCAACCGCTGGGGCAGCGAGGGGACCCTGAACTTCTACGGCTCCTCGTTCATCTCCGATCCCTATGGCCGGATTCTGGCCCAGGCCCCGCGGGACGCCTCCGCCGTTCTGGTGGCAGACCTCGACCTGGACCAGAGGCGCGACTGGCTCACCCTTTTCCCCTTCCTGGCCACCCGCCGCCCCGACACCTACGGCCGCCTCACAGACCCCGTGCGGCGTGACCTGCCGCTCGGCGGCGAAGCAGCCGTAGTCGAAGGGGTGAGCGCATGAGTTACTGGCGCATGCCCGCCGAGACCGCTCCCCAGGAGCGGCTTTGGATGGCCTTCCCCACCGGAGGGTACACGCTGGGCGACACGGAGGAAGATGCCCACACTGCCCGGTCGACGTGGGCGGCGGTGGCCAATGCCGCCGTCGAGTTTGAACCGGTCACCATGGTGGTGGACCCCGACGACGTCGGCATCGCCGCCCGCTATCTCCACCCTGCCGTCGAGGTACTCGCGGCCCCGCTCAACGATGCGTGGATGCGGGACATCGGCCCCACCTTTGTGCTGGACCAGGACGGGCACCTTGGCGCCGTCGACTGGGTCTTTAATGGTTGGGGCGCCCAGGACTGGGCCCGTTGGGACAAGGACGCACTAGTCGCCGGCGAAATCTCCGGCCGCACAGGCGCCCGCCACATTCTCTCCGCCCTGGTCAATGAGGGCGGCGGCATCCAGGTGGACGGCGAGGGAACCGTGCTGGTTACCGAAACAGTGCAGCTCGATCCGGGCCGCAATCCGGGACTCAGCCGTGCGGACGTCGAGGCGGAGCTCGCCCGGACCATCGGTGCAACCCACGCCATCTGGCTTCCCCGCGGACTGGCTCGGGACTCGGAGAGGTTCGGCACCCGCGGCCATGTGGACATCGTGGCAGCCATCCCCACCCCCGGCACGCTCCTGGTACATTCCCAGCGGGACCCCCGCCACCCGGACTTCCAGGTAAGCCGGGACATCATCGAGCACCTCCGCACCACCCGGGATGCGGCCGGACGGGAATGGAACATCATCGAAGTCCCCGCCCCGGAAACTCTGTGGGATGACGAGGGCTTTGTGGATTACAGCTACATCAACCACGTCGTGGTCAACGGCGGTGTCATCGCGTGTACGTTCGCGGACCCGAACGATGACAAGGCGCTGCAGATCCTGGCCGAGGCCTACCCCGGCCGGCGTGTGGTCGGCATCGACGCCCGGGAGCTCTTCGCCCGTGGCGGCGGCATTCATTGCATCACCCAACAGCAGCCTGCTGCCTCGTAGAAAGCGCTGGACAATGACGCAAACTATCCGCAAGAGCACCCCTACCGGCCAACCCGTTGGGGCTGACGCGCCGGGCACTGCACACGGCATTACGGCCAAGGGCCTCAAGGGCGGCCAGCTGGGCCTGCTGGCCGTTGTGGTCCTGGGCATCTCCACCATCGCCCCGGCGTACACGCTGACCAGTGCCCTGGGCCCGACGATCAACGAGGCCGGGCTCCAGCTGCCCTTGATCTTCCTCATCGGGTTTATCCCCATGATCCTGGTGTCACTGGCCTACCGGGAGCTCAACGCCGACTCCCCGGACAGCGGCACCACGTTCACTTGGGTCACTAAAGCCTTCGGTCCGTGGGTTGGCTGGATGGGCGGCTGGGGACTGCTGGCGGCAAACATCATCGTGCTGTCCAACCTGGCCGCCGTGGCAGTGGACTTCTTCTACCTCTTCCTGTCACAGCTGACGGGCTCAGCCGAGCTGGCGGACCTCGCCGCCAACAAGCCGCTGAACGTGCTGACCTGCTTCGTCTTCGTGGCCTTGGCGGTGTGGATCAGCTACCGCGGCATGCACACCACCAAGCTGGTGCAGTACGGCCTGGTGGGGTTCCAACTGCTGGTCCTGGGGTTGTTCGTGGCCATGGCCTTCGCTAACTGGTCCACCTCTGAAACAGCCATCCCGTTTAGCTGGGAATGGTTTGACGTCACCAGGATCGAGACGTTCGGCCAAATCGCGGCCGGCATCTCGCTGTCCATCTTTGTGTACTGGGGCTGGGATGTATGCCTGACCGTGAACGAGGAAACCACCAACGGCAAGAAGACGGCAGGGCTGGCAGGGACCCTCACCGCCGTCATCGTCCTGGGCATCTACCTGATGATCAGCATCTCCACCATGATGTTCGCCGGCATCGGCGATACCGGCAACGGGCTCAGCAACCCCGATAACCAGGAGAATATCTTTATCGCCCTGGCTTCCCCCATCATGGGGCCATTCGCCATCCTGATGTCCCTCGCCGTGCTCTCCAGTTCCGCGGCGTCGCTGCAGTCCACGTTCATGTCACCTTCACGCAGCCTGCTCGCCATGGCCCACTACGGCGCGCTTCCCAAGCCGCTCAGTCGCCTGAGCAAACGCTTCTCGACGCCGCGCACCGCCATCATTGCCGCCGGCGTCCTGTCTGCCGGCTTCTACGCGGTGATGCATGTGATCAGCGAGAACGTCCTGAACGACACCATCCTGGCGCTCGGCCTGATGATCTGCTTCTACTACGGCCTCACCGCGATCGCTTGCGCCTGGTACTTCCGGAACAGCGTTTTCAGCAGCGTCCGCAACATCGTACTGCGGCTCCTGTGCCCGGTACTGGGCGGCGTCGGCTTGTTTGTGGTCTTCCTGCAAACGGCCGTGGACAGTTGGGCTCCGGAATTCGGCAGCGGGTCAGAGGTCTTCGGCGTGGGGCTGGTGTTTGTCCTGGGTATCGGGATCCTGGCGCTCGGTGCAGTGTTCATGGTGATCATGGCCCGCCTTCGCCCCGGGTTCTTCCGCGGTGAGACCATCCGACGCGACACCCCCGCACTGGTGGTGCCCGAGTAGGCGCCACGCACTGGCTGGCCTCCGCGGTTGCCCGACCGCGAGCGCACAGAACGGCACCCTGGCCCGGATTTCCGGAACAGGGTGCCGTTCTTGGGTTTACTGTGCTTATCTCAACGCCGGTTCGCCATTGAACCGATGGTCACCAGAAGTGCGCTACGTCCACCACAAGCCGTGATCCGGAGCCCGGTCCGTCCAGGGTAAATACCCGGAATGGGAGCCGTGCGCGGACGCCAAGGCCCATGGTTGTGTAGCCTTCAAAGCTGCCTGCCCAAGCTACCTGACGGAAGGTCTGGTAGCCCGCCACGTTGGTCAGTTCGGCCTGGTTGGCCGGGCTGTACGTAGCGGTGCCGGTTTCGACGTCGTAGGACGGCGCGGTCACGGTGACGCTGAGGAACGCCTGCCCCCGCAGGGGAACCAGGTGTCCGGAGCCGTCCTGTGCCACGTAGTCTACGTAGCGGACGTTGTAGCCGGCCACAGGGCCGTTGAGATCAACCACCATCCGGTCGAAGCAGTAATGCTGCCCCGTCCGCACGTTGGTTACTGATGCGGCACTCATCGCTGGGTTGCTCTTTTCCAGCGATCCCCAAACAAGTCCGCAATAGGACGTGGTTGCCGAGGCGGGCCCCGGAGCCAGGAAACCCAATCCGACAGCCATCAAAATGACTGCGAGCCACGTATGAATCTTTTTCATTGTGGGCCACCTTTCGAGTGATTGGATAGCTCAAGCGTAGGAGCCTCAAAAGCCCTTAAGAAGGGTTGTATCCGCTTCGGCACGGAACCGTTAAAAGCGCCGGATTCCGGTCACGCGGGCGTAATCATGGGGGCTCTGCGGGGGCAAAAGAAACCCTATTAACACCGTTTCTGGACACTAGCGTTATGCATCATAACGACGCCGGCACGCGGCTTTGCGAGGTTCCGAGCCGGAGGGCAGAAAGGCGCCGTCCACAAGCGTGGACGGCGCCTTTCACATGGGCGTGGGGCAGCTAGCCTTCGCAGTCCCGGCAGTACTTCATACCGTTCTTTTCGCGGGCGACCTGGGATCGGTGGCGGACCAGGAAGCAGGACGAGCAGGTGAATTCATCAGACTGTTCGGGAACAACAATGACGGTCAGCTCTTCGTTGGAGAGATCGGCTCCCGGAAGGTCGATGCCTTCGGCGGTGTCGTTCTCGTCGACGTCGATAACCGCGGTCTGGGCGGCACCTGAACGGGAGGCCTGGAGGGCTTCCAGCGACTCGGCGGGAGACTCTTCTTCTTGCTTACGTGGAGCGTCGTAATCGGTAGCCATAGCGGGTTCACTTTCGTTGCTGCGCAGCGCCATTTCAGGCACCTCAGTGAAGCAGTTTAGGTCATTATGCCGTGACTTGGAGAATAGTGTGCCGAACCAGACATATTGCTACCGTTTGTTGGATCTCGAAGCCTCAGCAGCGTGCGCGGCCCTGGCGTGGTCGCTTGCAACGGCGATGCCGCTAAGTGCCGGGAGCCAGCCCCAGCGAGTGGCGTCAGCCATCGCATCTGCCGCTTGATCAACCGAATCGCAGAGGAACACATCGGCGAGCCATGAACTGGCGGAAGCAAGCAACGGAGGAGTCATGAACCGAACGTACGGGCTGAATGTTGTGGGCTCATTTCGTAGCCGTCTCGCGGCTGTTAAGCCCTGACGCCTTTGTGTAGCGGTCTGGGTTGTGGCGGCCCGCGCTAGTCAGTCCTACGCTGAAAATGCAAGCATTCTCCCTTGCGAACCGAGGAGGCACCACCATGGCAGTCAAACTCAACCGCAAAGCCCTGACGCATGCCCGTGAACTCGTCAGGGACGGGAAGGTGGAACGCGATGTCCGCGATGACTGGAGTGAGCACGCGCCGTCGGCCGACGACGAAAACGCCTTTATCGACAAGCATGGCTTTGACGACTTCGCCCAATGGCACCTGGGACGCGACGACGAAAAGTCGGACGAAACCAAAGGCAGTTTGAGCTTTCCGTTCGGCGATTTCAAGAAGGTGCACCGCTGCGCCGTGATCTCGCTGGAGAGCCGGGCCGCCCAATACGGGCATGACGACATCAAGGACGCCGCAAAGAAGCTTCTGGAGCTGATCGATTCGGAGTAACCGTTTCAGCCCGGGGGCGTCCTTGGGCTGTTCGACTGTTCCTTGGATATATCCCGGATATCACATCTCGTGGTCTGATATATTAGTCATGACTTGAATCCGCAGAGGATCGATCGTCAACTCGATGAGGAGTGGAACAGTATGCAGCAACTTGCGCACCGGCTCGAACGCCTGGGCACCGAAACCGCCTTCAGCGTTGCCCAAGCCGCGGCAACCTGGAAGGCGAAGGGGAACCTCGTGTACCCCTTCCATCTCGGCGATATCAACATTCCGACAGCCCCGCACATCGTCGAAGCGATGAATCGGGCTATCGCCGACGGCTATACGGGCTATTGTCCCGGCCCCGGCATCCCGCAGCTGCGCGAGGCCCTCGCCGACGATATCGGGGCCCGGCGAGGCATCACATTCTCCCCCGACAACGTCGTCGTGATGACCGGCGGCAAGCCCGTCATCACCAAGTTCCTGCAGGCTGTGATGAACCCCGGCCAGGAAGTGCTCTATCCCAACCCGGGCTTCCCGATCTACGAGTCCCAGATCGAGTACCTTGGTGGCACGGCCGTACCGTACCGCTACTTGCCCACGAGCCAGGGCTTCGCGATCGACCTCGACCAGGTGCGGGCATCTATCACCCCGAATACTGTCGCAATCATCTACAACGACCTTCAGAACCCCATCTCCGCCGAGTCGACGGCGGCTGAGCGTGAGGCAATCGCACAGCTCGCGCAGGAGCACGACCTCTGGGTGCTCTCCGATGAGGCGTACTTCGAGACGCGCTATGAGGGTGTCTCAAGCTCGATCGCATCGCTTCCCGGCATGGCGGAGCGCACCGTGATCCTCTACACGTTCAGCAAGAAGTTCGCCATGACCGGGT
The DNA here is from genome assembly GCF_037203985.1 of Pseudarthrobacter sp. CCNWLW217. NCBI lineage: Bacteria > Bacillati > Actinomycetota > Actinomycetes > Micrococcales > Micrococcaceae > Pseudarthrobacter > Pseudarthrobacter sp. CCNWLW217. The sequence continues at coordinate 13,261 of NZ_JBBCBT010000004.1, read as the reverse complement.
CCCGCCTGGGGTGCGCCGTCGCCCCGATCGAGATCGCCAGGATTCTCAGCACACTCAATACCAACGATGAGTCGTGCACCACGCACTACGTGCAATGGGCAGGCATCGAAGCGCTCCGTGGCACCCAGGAACCCGTTCAGCAGATGCTCGACATCCTGCGCGAGCGCCGGGATGCCGCATGCGAACTCGTGAACGACATCTCCGGCGTGCACGTCGCCGTGCCGCAGTCGACGTTCTACCTTTTCCCCGACGTCACTGATGCCATGGAACGCATGGGTTACACGGCAGTCGGCGATTTCGCCTCGGCAGCGCTGCAGGAAACCGGCGTCTCATTCTGCACCCGCGAGCACTTCGGCCGCCGCCAACCAGGCGAGGACCGGCAGTACATCCGGCTCGCCTACTCGGGCATCGACGTCGCTGATATCCGCGATGGCCTCGGCCGCCTGCGCAAGTGGATCGAGACGGCATGAGCCGGGTCGTCGTCACGGGACGGGTACCCGAAACCGCACTCGAGAAGCTCCGCGCCGAGCATGAAATCGATGCCTGGCCGGGTCCGGAGTCGATTGGCCGCGAGGAGCTGCTGCGCCGGGTAGCCGGGGCCGAAGCCGTGGTAAGCCTGCTCACCGAACGCATCGACGCCGAACTGCTCGACGCCGCCGGCCCGCAGCTCAAAGTAGTCGCGAACGTCGCCGTCGGCTATGACAACATCGATGTGCCGGCCTGCACCGAACGGGGCATCGTCGCCACCAACACACCCGGCGTGCTCACGGAGGCCACGGCCGACATCGCACTTGGCCTCATCCTCTCTGCGACTCGCCGGCTCGGCGAGGGGGAACGGCTCATCCGCTCCGGCCAGGAGTGGAAGTGGGGCATGTTCTTCCTTCTCGGCAGCAGCCTGCAGGGCAAGACCCTTGGCATCGTCGGCATGGGCGGCATCGGCCAGGCGACCGCACGCCGGGCAAGGGCCTTCGGCATGGATATCGTCTACCAGTCACGCAGTGAGATCGACCCCGCGGTTGCAAACGAGCTGGACGCCCGGCGAGTCGAGCTCGACGAGCTGCTGGCCATCTCCGACGTCGTCTCGCTGCACTGCCCCTACGGGCCTGCCACGCACCATCTGATCGGCGCGGAACAACTCGCCGCGATGAAGGCCTCGGCGTACCTCGTCAACACCGCGCGCGGACCGATCGTTGACGAAGCGGCGCTCGCATCGGCGCTTCGCGAGGGGCAGATTGCGGGCGCGGGGCTCGACGTTTTTGAGAAGGAGCCCAGCGTGCACCCCGGATTGCTCGAACTCGAGAACGTGGTACTCGTGCCGCACCTCGGCTCCGCCACTGTCGAGACGCGCACCGCCATGGCGATGCTCGCAGCAGAGAACGTGCTCGCCGTGCTCAATGACGAACGACCGCCCGCACCGCTAAATTAGCGGAAGTCGGGCGCTCGCGTGCCAGCCGAGTGAATAAAGTACGAGCCCCGTCCGGAAGGACGGGGCTCGTACTCGTTCCTGGTCGGGACTCGCCAGTCCCTCTCCAGTGTGTGGTGCCCAATTTCGCGCACAAAAAACCCCTCCATCCCGGGCAAAATCGCCGGAACGGAGGGGTTCGTGGAGCCTCCTGTCGGATTCGAACCGACGACCCCCGCTTTACAAGAGCGGTGCTCTGGCCAACTGAGCTAAGGAGGCATGCCCTCACGGGCTGCGCCTGAACGGCGCTAGATAAGGTTAGCCCAAGTCCGCCCGCTGGTAAAAACGCTGGAGCCGGACAGGGCTCAATGGAAAAGCCCGGCCCCGGAAGCAATCCGGGGCCGGGCCTCCGTCATACAGCCCTGGGTGGGTTATGCCTTCGCGTTGATGGCAGCCTGCAGGAAGTCGGGGAACTGGGTCTGGGCGCTGTCGCCCTTGCCCCACTGCTTGCCGTCTACGAATACCGTGGGCGTACCGGTAACGCCGATGGCCGCAGCTTCCTTGGTGGTGAACTTAACGTACGGCCGGTAGGTCTTGTCATTGACGCAGCTGTCGATGTTGACGCCCATATCAGAGGCCATGGACTTGAGCTTGTCATCGGAGAGTCCAGCGCCGCCTTCGGCAGGCTGGTTAGCGAACAGGGCGTCCACAAACTCCGCGTACTTCTCGGGAGACTGGTTGACTACGCACGCAGCGGCGTTGGCTGCCCGCGAGGAGTAGTTCGTGGTGGACCGGTTGTCCAGGAAGCCGAGCGCGCGGTATTCCACCGTAATTTTGCCTTCGTTGCGCAGGGCAGTGAGCTGCTCGTTGTACTGGGCTTCGAAGTTCTTGCAGACGGGGCAGATGAAGTCGACATAGAGGACAACCTTCACCGGCTTGCCGGCCTCAGCCTCGGCACCGGGGGCGATCACTTCCGCCGGAGCCGTTTCCGGAGGATTCCCTACAGATGCAGCATCCACAGTGGACGCATCCAGCTTGGCCACTTCGGTGTTGGCCAGCAAGGTGATGCCGCCGTGTACGTTGCCATTGGCCGGCGTCGGTCCTTGGTCGGCGACCGGGGCGTTTTGCCGCATGGTGGTGGTTACGACGAGTGCCACTACCGCCAGGATGGCGACCACTGCCACCACAATGCCCCAGCCGATCAGCAGCTTGTTTCGCTTGTCCTTCTTAAGCTGCGCCTCGCGGATCAGGCGCGCCTTCTCGCGCGCCTCCGCGGTTCGCTCAGCCTTGGACTTACGTACTTCATTTGCGGGGCTCATGTGTTCCTTGGGTCGATCGACGTGGGGGGACCACTCAGTGGCAACTCCATCATTTTAGGGGAGAAACCTGAGAGCTTGCGCTTTCAACTATTCCTCCCCTTGACCAACGGACGAATAGCACGGAAGATTCCGCCCCGTTAGGGTGGGTTTAGAGGCACAAGCAACCCCAGGGGGCCGCAATGCAAACACCTGTCCAGGAACAACCTATCGCCGCGACTGACTCCGGCCCCGCCGGAGACGTCCATGGCGAGAGCACAAAATACGATTTCATGGTGGTGTCCAACAGGCTGCCAGTAGACCGTTGCAATGCCGGCGAGAGCGGCGACGACGGCTCCGGCTGGAGGCGCTCGCCCGGCGGTCTCGTAACTGCACTGGCCCCGATGATGACAAAGACCGACGGCGCGTGGGTGGGTTGGCATGGCGCCCCGGATGAAACGGTCAAACCGTTCAGCCACGGCGGGATGGATCTCGTCCCGGTCCAGCTCAGCACCGACGACGTCGAGCTGTATTACGAAGGCTTCTCCAACGCCACCCTGTGGCCCCTGTACCACGACGTGATCGCACCCCCGGAGTTCCACCGGACCTGGTGGGACGCATACCGCAGGGTCAACAGAAGGTTCGCGGACGCCGTCGTACGCCATGCCGACCACGGCGCCACCGTGTGGATCCAGGACTACCAGCTGCAGCTGGTTCCCCGGATGCTGCGCGAAGCGCGGCCCGACCTTCGGATCGGGTTCTTCAACCACATCCCGTTCCCGCCCCCGGAGATCTTCGCCCAGCTGCCGTGGCGGCAGGCCATCATTGACGGCCTCATGGGTGCGGACCTGGTCGGATTCCAGCGCCCCAGTGATGCCGGCAACTTCATGCGCTCCGCGAGGCGGTTCCTGGGCGCCAGCGTCAAGCAGCAGCAGGTGCACGTGAAGGGCCACGACGGCGAAATCACGCACATCGCCCGGGCCCAGGCCTTCCCCATCTCCATCGACGTTGCGCAGATCACCGAACTGGCCAACAAACCGGAGATCATCGAGCGCGCGCGCCAGATTCGCCAGGACCTGGGCAACCCCAAAACCATCCTCCTGGGCGTGGACCGGCTGGACTACACCAAGGGCATCCGCCACCGGCTCAAGGCTTTCGAAGAGCTCCTGAACGAAGGAAAGCTGACCGTCGGAGACGCCACCCTCATCCAGGTTGCCAGTCCCAGCCGGGAGCGGGTGGAGCAGTACAGGCTCCTGCGCGAGGAGATCGAGGGCACCGTGGGCCACATCAACGGAACCTACGACACCATCCAGAACACAGCCGTGCGCTACCTGCACCACAGCTACCCGGTGGAGGAAATGGTGGCGCTCTACCTTGCAGCCGACGTCATGCTGGTCACTGCCCTGCGGGACGGCATGAACCTCGTGGCCAAGGAATACGTGACTGCCCGCACGCAGAACGACGGCGCCCTGGTCCTCAGCGAGTTCGCCGGCGCGGCGGACCAGCTGAAGCAGGCGCTCCTGATGAATCCGCACGACATCGACGGCCTGAAGGACACCATCATGCGGGCCGTTAACATGTCACCCAAGGACTCCGCCCGCCGGATGCGGTCCATGCGCAAGCAGATCCTGGAACACGATGTGGACCACTGGTCAGCGGACTTCCTCCAGGCGCTCAACGAAAAGGTGGTCCGAGATGACTCGTGATGCCCGCCCCGCCAAGGGCCCACTGACGCTCTCCCCGGAACTTCGTGACGCCCTCCGGCGCATCGCGCAGACCGAACACTTGCTGGTGGCCATGGACTTTGACGGCACCATCTCGCCGATTGTGGACCACGCCGGCGACGCCCGCCCGCTTCCGCGCTCCGCCGCGGCGTTTGCCGGGCTCGCCGCCCTGCCGCGTACGACGACGGCACTCATCTCCGGGCGCGCCCTCGCCAGCCTGCGCGCGGTGGCTTCTCCCCCGGTGGACACCCTCCTGATCGGCAGCCACGGCGCCGAAGCCTGGCTTGGCCCCGGTTCCACGGAGCTGACCCTGGACGAGGACCAGCGCGCGCTGCTCGCGGAAGTGCGTGGCATCCTGGAGGAGATCGTGGAACAGGCTCCCGGCACGCTCCTTGAGGACAAACCTGCCGGCGTTGTCCTCCACACCCGGCTGGCCACCCCGGATGTTGCGGAGGACGCCGTGTCGGCCGCGCGTGCCGTACTGCAGGACCGCCACGGCGTGTTCCTCAAGACCGGGAAGCAGGTGCTGGAAACCTCCGTCGTTAATGCCTCCAAGGGTGAGGGCGTGACCTTCCTGCGGCAGATCACCGGGGCTACTGCCGTCCTGTTCGCGGGAGATGACACCACGGACGAGGACGCCTTGGCCCGGCTGGAATCAGGCGACGTTGGCGTGAAAGTCGGGCTGGACTTCACGCAGGCACAGTTCAGGGTGGAAGCCCCCGTGCACGTCGCGGAACTGCTGGAAACCCTGTTGCAGGAGCGCAGCCTGGCGGTGGCTGAAGAGGAACCCGAGAACTTCAGTGGACGTGGCCAGTAGCGAACCTCACGTGTGACGTCCGTAACATTTAGTCCAATTCGGGTTTGATCTGACATACTCTTGCTTGTGATGTGGCGCACAAGAACCGTGCGGCGTCACTCGATACTCCTCGGCCTCGGCCGGGGAGTACGCGGCTGAAAACCGTGAACAACTGAACAAACATGAACCATTCACAACGGATCGTCCGGCACGTACCTGCCGGTGAAGGGATTGATAACTGTGGCTACAGTTACTTTTGATAACGCTACGCGTCTGTACCCGGGCACAGAAAAGCCCGCCGTCGATAAGCTCAACATCGACATCGCCGATGGCGAATTCCTGGTCCTCGTTGGACCCTCCGGTTGCGGTAAGTCCACCTCCCTGCGCATGCTCGCAGGCCTTGAGGACGTCAACGCCGGCCGTATCCTCATTGGCGACCGCGATGTCACCGACGTTCCGCCGAAGGACCGCGACATCGCCATGGTTTTCCAGAACTACGCGCTGTACCCGCACATGACGGTTGCAGACAACATGGGCTTCGCGCTGAAGATTGCCGGCGTCAGCAAGGAAGAGCGCGCCGAACGTGTCCGCGAAGCAGCAAAGCTTCTTGACCTCGAGCCGTACCTGGACCGCAAGCCGAAGGCACTCTCCGGCGGTCAGCGCCAGCGTGTTGCCATGGGCCGTGCCATTGTGCGTAACCCGCAGGTCTTCCTCATGGATGAGCCGCTTTCCAACCTGGACGCCAAGCTCCGTGTCCAGACCCGTACGCAGATCGCGTCCCTGACCCGCCGCCTGGGCGTCACCACCGTCTACGTGACCCACGACCAGGTCGAGGCCATGACCATGGGTGACCGCGTAGCTGTGCTGAAGGACGGCCTGCTCATGCAGGTTGACACCCCGCGCAACCTTTACGACAAGCCCAAGAACGTCTTCGTTGCCGGCTTCATCGGCTCCCCCGCCATGAACCTGCTGGAACTGCCCGTCGTCGACGGCGGCGTCCAGTTCGGCGGAACGGTTTACCCCGTGCCGCGCGATGTCCTCGAAGAAGCCCACGGCAGCACCGTCACGCTGGGCTCCCGCCCGGAAGACCTCGAGACCGCACCGCAGGGTGAAGGCCTCAAGGTCGAGGTTGACGTTGTTGAAGAGCTCGGCGCCGACGCTTACGTCTATGGCCACACCACGCTCGACGGCAAGGACCACGACATCGTGGCACGCGTCGACGGTCGCCGTCCTCCGATGAAGGGCGAGGCCATCTACGTTCGTCCGCAGTCCGGCCACGTGCACCTGTTCGACACCAAGACCGGCCTGCGCCTGGGCGATTAATCCCCACCGGCACCTCGCCGGGGTGGGCCCATCCACCAGCTCGCTAACCAACCGACGGCGGCCCTCCTTTCTGGACGGGCCGCCGTCGGCGTTAAGTCCAATGTTTAGGCCCGCCGCCCTATGTACGGAAGAATTGACCCCATGACCGAGGAAAACAGCGCCCAGTGGCACGACGAACCCACCGACTACGCGCAGATCGGTAAACTGCCGCGGTTTGAGGCCGCTAGCGCCAATGACGACAAACTCTCCGCGGTCTCCAGCTCGTTGAACATCACGGCGGCCGCCGCAGATCCGGAGCTCCTGGACCTCCCGTGGCACATCGCCCTTGAGGACTGGCCTGCCGAAAACCTTGCCGCCCTCCCCCGCGGCATCTCCCGGCACATCGTGCGCTTCGCCCATCTGGGCGGCTCTGTCATCGCCATCAAGGAAACATCCGAACATGTGGCCCGCCACGAGTACCACATGCTGCGGAAACTCGCACGGCTGGACGTGCCCTGCGTTGAACCCGTAGCCGTGATCACGGGCCGGACCACGCTGGACGGCCGGCCCCTGAATCCGGTGCTCGTCACCCGCCACCTGAAGTTCTCGATGCCGTACCGCGCGCTGTTCTCCCAGATGCTGCGCAAGGACACCCTCACCCGCCTCATTGACGCCCAGGCCCTCCTGATGGTCCGTCTTCACCTCATCGGCTTCTACTGGGGCGACGTCTCGCTCTCCAACACCCTGTTCCGCCGTGACGCCGGCGCCTTCGCGGCCTACCTCGTGGACGCGGAGACCGGCGAGCTGTATCCGGACCTGTCCACCGGGCAGCGAGAATACGACCTCGAAATCGCCCGGGTCAACATCGCAGGTGAGCTGATGGACCTCCTGGACGGCGGCCTGATCGAGGAGAAGGTGGATCCCGTTGCCACCAGCGAACTCATTATGGACAGCTACCGGCGCCTCTGGACCGAGCTGACAGAAAAGGAATCCTTCGAACTCGGCGAACGCTGGCGGGTGGGCGCCCGCATCCGCCGACTCAACGAGCTGGGTTTCGACGTCGAAGAATATGCCATCAAAACCACCCAGAACGGTTCCACGATCCAGTTGCAGCCCAAGGTGGTGGACGCCGGGCACCATATGCGCCGGCTGCTGCGCCTGACGGGATTGGATGCCCAGGAGAACCAGGCACGGCGACTGCTCAACGACATGGACTCGTTCCGGGCGGACAACAACCCGGAGATGGACGAGGAATACAGCGCCCACCTCTGGGTCAGCCAGGTCTTCGAGCCAATCGTCCGGTCCATCCCGCGGGACCTTTCCCGCAAGCTCGAGCCCGCCGAAGCGGTCCACGAAGTGCTGGAGCACCGCTGGTATATGTCAGAGAAGCAGGAACGGCACATTCCCCTGGCGGAAGCGGTGCAGTCCTACATCGACTCCATCCTTCGGCACCGCCGGGATGAGGCAGCCATCATGCTGAACCCGGACACCGAGATGCTGAAGATCCTCGAAGTCGAAACTGAGGAGTCCAGGTACGGCGCCGACGAAAGCATCGACGAATACCCGGACGTCGACGACTGACCATCTTCCCTCGCGTGGCAGCACGGGTGTGTTAATACCCCACCCGGGGGCAGCGGGCTTAGATGGCTTTGCCCGGATTCAGGATGCCTGCCGGGTCAAAGAGTTCTTTGATCCGGCGCTGCAGCTCCCGGACCGGTTCCGGTTGCTCCAGTCCCAGCCAGCGCAACTTGTATTGTCCGATGCCGTGTTCGCCGGTGATAGTGCCACCCATCTCCAGTGCTGCGTCGATGGAATCATCCAAGGCAAGGTTCAGGCGTTCCATGGCGCCCTCATCCACCGCATTGTCCAGGCGGTCCACCCAGAACGTCGGGTGCAGGTTGCCGTCACCGGCGTGTGCCACCACCTTGAGGCTGACCTCGTGGGCAGCAGCGATGCCCTCCAGCGCCGCCACGTAATCCACCAGGCGTGAGCGGGGAACGGCAACGTCCTCCCCCACCCGGTATTCGTCGTCGACCTCCACACCGCGGCTGTTGCGGCGCAACTCCACCAACTGCTCGGCCTCGGCAGTGGATTCGGTGGTGACCAAGGCTCCGCCGTCCGCCAGCACCCTGCGGACAACTTCTGCCTCCGCCGCAGCACCGAAACCATCGGTCTGGATGAGCAGCAAGGAGCGTCCGCGCGCGCTGAGGTCCGAGCCGTGGATGCTGTCCAGCTGGGCCAGCGTACCGCCGTCGAGCAGTTCCATGATGGCCGGCTGGACACGGGCCCTGCCCACGGCCAGGACACCGGCGGCGGCCATCCTGAAGTCCGGATAGAACGCCGCGATGGTGTGCACATCCCGCGGCAGGTACTTCAGCCGGACGGTAATGCCAACCACGATGCCCAGCGTCCCCTCGGAGCCCACGAAGAGTCCGGTGAGGTCGTACCCGGCAACACCTTTGAACGTTTGGTGCCCGGTGTGGATCAGGGATCCGTCTGCGAGTACCACGTCCAGTGCCAGGACAGAGTCCCGCGTGACCCCATACTTCGCGCACCGCAGGCCACCGGCGTTGGTGGCAACGTTGCCACCGATCGTGGACGTGCGGAAGCTCGCCGGATCAGGCGCGTACATCAGGCCGTGGACGGCAGCCGCTTCGTTCAAGACTGCGTTAATGACGCCGGGTTCGACGACGGCGGTCTCGTCGTCAGGGTTAAGGTCCAGGATGCGGTCCATCCGTTCCAGGGACAAAACGACCGAATTCCTGCTGGCGTGGGCGCCTCCGGAAACCCCGGTCCCCGCGCCGCGGGCCACCAGCGCGATCCCCCTGCTGGCGCAACACCGCACGGCCGCCTGGACATCCTCGACTGACTCGGCGAACACCACCGCCAGTGGCAAGTGGAAGTCCACCACCGGAGCCTGATCCACCGCGTACCGGGCGAGTGTGACGTCGTCGGCATCGACCTGACCCGGCCCAAGGACACTTTCGAGTTCCGTTACGATGCTGCCCACGCAGCCTCCAGTTTCGTCGTCGCTGTTTTCCTCCAGTCTAGGGCTGGCCTGCTGGCGACCTGACCAGCAATGATGCTAACAAGCCATCTGCAAACGCTTCCAGACAAGGTCGAGTGCAAGCCCTAAACCCGTAAGCAGGCTTGTGTTCATATAGATGGAAGCGTTTCCATTTGTTGCGTTGCCCGGATATGCTTTTCCGCATGTCTGTTGATTCCGTGATCACCGCCACCGCACCACTGGCCGGTCCGCTGACCCTCATCCACGACGCCGACAAAGCCCCGGGCTGGTGGCGCTCAGCGGTCATTTACCAGGTGTACCCCCGGTCCTTCCGCGACCTCAACGGGGACGGCATCGGCGACATCGCCGGTATCACGGCGGAGCTGCCGCAACTTGCTGAGCTTGATGTGGACGCTGTCTGGCTGTCCCCGTTCTACCGGTCTCCCCAGCGGGACGCCGGGTATGACGTCAGCGACTACTGCGACGTGGACCCGATCTTCGGCACGTTGGGCGATTTTGACATCATGATGTCCGAGGCCAACCGCCTGGGCCTGCGGGTCATCGTTGACCTGGTCCCCAATCACTGCTCGGACCAGCACGCGGCTTTCCAGGCCGCATTGGCCGCACCGGCCGGAAGCCCCGAGCGCGACATGTTCATTTTCCGCGACGGCAGCGGCCATGAAGGGCAAGAGCCTCCCAATAACTGGCAGTCCCACTTCGGCGGACCGGCGTGGACGCGCGTCATCGGACCCGATGGCCGCCCGGAGCAGTGGTACCTGCACCTCTTCGATTCATCACAGCCTGACTTCAACTGGGACAACCCTGCCGTCCATAAGGAGTTTGAACGGGTTCTCCGCTTCTGGCTGGACCGCGGTGTGTCCGGCTTCCGCGTGGACGTGGCGCACGCGCTGGTCAAAGCTCCAGGCCTTCCGGCATGGGGCGGGCGGGCCGACGGCGGCAGCTCGGATGGCTTCCCCGGCCACGAGGCTCCCATGTTTGGTCAGCCGGCCATCCATGACATCTACCGCGCGTGGCGCCGGATCCTGGACGAATACGGTCCGGACAGGATTCTTTGCGCCGAAGCAAGCGTTGACCTCCACCGCCTCGCGGATTGGGTCCGGCCCGATGAAATGCACCAGGCCTTCAACTTCCCGTACCTGCACGCTGGCTTGGACGTGTACCGGCTGCGGGGCGTCATCACGGACTCGCTGACAGTCCTGGACTCCGTGGGTGCCCCCAGCACCTGGGTGCTTTCCAACCACGACGTAGTGCGGCACGCCAGCCGCTTTGGTTACAACGGCTTCGGCCCCCGCGACGGTGACGGCATCGGTCCCGCGGACCCGCAGCCCGACACCGCCCTGGGCCGAAGGCGTGCTGCCGCGGCTTCGCTCTTTATGCTTGGCCTTCCCGGCGCGGCTTACCTCTACCAGGGTGAAGAGCTCGGATTGCCGGACGGGATCGACATCCCTGAAGGCATGCGGCAGGACCCCACGTTCGCGAGGACCGGCGGGGAACGGCTGGGGCGCGATGGGTGCAGGGTTCCCCTTCCTTGGAAGGCTGCCGAACTCCACTTGGGCTTTGGCTCCGGGGAGCAGCCGTGGCTCCCGCTGCCGGCCGCGTTTAACGAGCTAGCGCGGGACGTCCAGGCCGCATCGCCGTCGTCGCACCTGAACCTGTACCGCCGCACCCTGGCGCTGCGGCGGGAACTGGGCCTGGGCCGTGGTTCCCTGGCGTGGGCTGAGGAGTGGTGCACCGGTTCGTCCCTCGCTTATGTCAACGGCACTACGCTGGTGCTTATGAACCTTAACCACGAGCCGCTGGAAATGCCTGCAGGCAACGTCCTTCTCCGCAGTGCCGATCCGGACTCCGGCCACTTCCTGGCCTCCGGTGAAACCGTCTGGCTGCAGTTGGTGCACGGCGACACGGAGTAGTACCTATGGCAGGCATCAAAGACGTTGCCGACCGCGCCGGCCTGTCCATTGCCACAGTGTCCCGGGCACTGAGCGGGAAGGCGAACGTCTCGGCTAAGAGCCGCAAACTAGCAAAGGCAGCTGCCGAGGAACTTGGCTTTGTCCCGTCATACCATGCGTCGAGCCTGGCATCGGGACGCAACCACAATGTTGGCCTCGTTCTGCCGTCCGTGCACCGCTGGTACTTCTCATCCGTGCTGGAGGGAGTCTCCGAGACTCTGCTGGACGCCGGCTATGACCTCACGCTGTACAACGTGGGCGACCAGCCGGCGCGGCGCCAGAGCGTCCTGAAGGACTTCTTGCTCCGGAAACGGCTCGACGCAGTGATCGCCGTAGCGTTGGTACTCACCGACGACGAGATCCAGCAGCTCCTGGCCGTCCATCGCCCCATTGTGGGCATCGGCGGAGCGCTGGCAGGAGCCTCTACACTTCGAATCAATGATTCCGGCCTCTCCCGCCTGGCGACCAACCATCTGATCCAGCTGGGCCACACACGCATCGCCCACCTGACCGGTGATCCCGCCTTGAATCAGGAGTTCAAGCTGCCTGGAATCCGCCAGGCCGGATTTGTGGCTGCCATGAAGGATGCTGGCTTGCCCGTCCGGCCGGAATGGCAGATCTCAGCGGACTTCACCATCCAGGGCGCCTACGCGAGTGCACGAAAGCTGCTGGGACTGGGGACGGAACGGCCGACGGCGGTCTTCGCGGCCTCGGACGAGATGGCCATAGGCACTATCCTCGCTGCCCGGGACTTCGGCCTGCGGGTTCCAGAGGACCTGTCCGTCATAGGCATGGACGGCCACGAACTGGGGGACGTCTTTGGCCTAACCACCATCGACCAGGACGCCCGCGGCCAAGGTGCCCTCGCAGCCCGGCTGCTGCTCGAGACGCTCGACGCCGGGATCCCCGGTGATGGCCGCGAAGCCCGCTCGGCCGCTCCTCCCACTGCAACCGACCGTGAGTACCCCACGGAGCTGATCATCCGCACGAGTACGGCCGTACCGCCCTCGGCGCTATCCTAGTTCGCCTGCACCTTCATCCGGAGTGCCGCCCATAAAGCGCACATAGCGCTCAAGCACTACGGGCCAACCTGCGGCGTACTCAGCGCGCGCACGTGCCGGATCCTCAGCGCCTTCCCAGCCGTCGTGGACGAGGCGTACCTCGGTGCCCTCAGGAACGGCCCTGAAGGCAACACGCAGCTCCGTGGACCACAATGCCGTGGTCCCGGGGTGCCAGGTTGCATGGAAAGACAGCGGTGGCTGCCAGTCGTCGATCGTCCCCCATATAGATGTCCTGCCGTCGTCAGCCGTTTCCAGGATCAGGTTCTCTTCGAATTCCACGTACGACCCAGCCCCATAGACGCCATGGGATTCCAGAGGCCACCAAAGGTGCGTGTGGTCGGTAAAGCCGGCAAAGGCCTGGGCAACGTGGCAGGGGACAGTCACAGTAAGGATGAGGGGATCCAGAGCGTCCGGAGCGTCGGCAGGATCCGGGGCAGGGCCGGCATGGCTGAAGAGGTTATCCATGGACAGCAACTTTACCCGCGCCCCATCAATCACCCCCAGGACCGCCGCCGTGGGGAATCTTCTGGTGAGGCTGGCCCGAACGGTGCAGGTTCCGGCTGGGGTGGGTGTGTGTGTTAAATGGGTCAGGCCCCGACGTGTTTGTCGGGGCCTGAGCCTAATGTGTGTCCGGCGGTGACCTACTCTCCCACACCCTCCCGGGTGCAGTACCATCGGCGCTGTGGGTCTTAGCTTCCGGGTTC